>JAIMBH010000034.1 GCA_023511485.1 Bacillota bacterium
AGCACCCAAATTGTAAGGCTGTATGCCGCTTGACCAGTAGTTATTAGATGCTAAAATGAGGGATGCGGAAGTCAAGAGGTTTTACCTGCTTACATAAGCAAAATCTTGGGCAATGAGCGCAAGCCTAGCCCTAAGGTCTTAAAGCTATTAGCTTCTCCTTTGCAACTTCCTTACGATTTGCTGTTAAGAGAAGCCGGCTTTTTGCCTAAAGAGCTCTTTTTATAAGGAAGAGCGAAATGATATATACCGTTGGATTCTTGGCTAGCCCTTGTGCTTTTTAAAACAGAGGAGATCGCTTATGACCTCTTCCAGGCTCAAAGGTGCACGGTAAGGTTTTGTTGCTCGCATTGTTTTCCTTTCGGTAAAGGTCAACGGGCTCGCACTTACTACAACCGCTATACACCTTTGGGTAAAATAGCTATTTGCCTGGTGGTGCCCGAGACTGGAGTCGAACCAGCACGACCGCAAAGGTCGGCGGATTTTAAGTCCGCTGCGTCTGCCTATTCCGCCACTCGGGCAATCTATAGGGTTTATCAATTCTGCGCCACGGTAGCACAAAATCCTAATTAAATTTACCCAGTACACCGCATAAAGTCAAGGTAGGATAAGGCGGCTTTCGCGCTTGTTCATGGTTTTTACTCAGCTATCGAATAGATAAGCCCGTCAAGGATGTCTTTTTCGCTGATGATCATCTCACTTAGATGCAGGCTTTTTAGTGTTTCCTCAAGTATGAGGGAGCCACCAATCAATACATCCGCCCTTTTTGGATGCATGCCTTTCAGGGTTTTTCGCTTCTCATTTGGCATTGCGGCAATGCGATTGATCAGCGATTCGAGCTGTATGAAAGTCACTTTTGAACCGTGGATTTTCTCAGGGTCGTATGGCTCGACTTCATAAAGAACGGCTGCGAGCTGGGTCGCTGTCCCTGCAACTGCTATCATGACTTCTGGATTAGCTTCTGCTAATGCCTTAAAGACTGGCCTAGAGGCGCCAAGTATAGCATCTCTTGCATTATCCAACTCTTCCTTTAGTGGAGGATCGTGCTTTAAAAACTGCTCAGTCAGGCGAACCGAGCCTATGTTAAGGCTCGTTACGCCAAACACTTCATTATCCTTGCCGTAAATATACTCAGTACTTCCACCGCCAACATCGACAACAAGCACAACTGCCCCTTTTGGCGCTAAGCTATCTTGACAGACAGCGCCAGAGAAGGTAAGCCTTCCTTCCTCTTCACCTGAGATGACTTCGATGTCTAACCCGAGCCGTTCTCTAACAAGCGCTATAAATTCGGTCGAGTTTTTAGCATCCCGCATTGCGCTTGTTGAAACAACCTTTTGTCTCTCAGCTCCATAACGCTCCATCATTTCTTTATATTGGCTCAAAACCGCAAGTGTACGCTCCATTGCCTCGCGCGTTATTGTATGGGTCTTATCCACTCCTTCGCCAAGCCGGGTAACTTCAACCGTACGCACGAGGTCCCGCCACTTGCTATTCTTCTTTTCCGCAATTATTAACCTTACAGAGTTCGTCCCGATATCTATTGCTCCAACAATCACTTTGTATTGCACCGCTCCTTGCATTCAATACCTGCTATTTCTCTATTTATCACTTCTCCGATAGGATTTATGCCAGTTGCTAAATAATGTGCATAATGGGCGTGCAGACACTTCACTGCCTCTAGCTCCCTTACTCCACCAATACCGGTTTCAAATATCGGATGATCGCTATTTTCCGACCCCATCCTCCGACGGCTTATATAATCCTGCTGAGCGGCATAGAAACGCTTATAGAATAACTCATCTGCAGCGAGCAGTTTGCGTAACCTATCAGACCAGCCTTTATCCTCAAGACGTGATACCGCCTTTACTTTAGCCGGACATGTAAGCCAGTAAAGGGTCGGAAAGGGTTTGCCGTCCTCAGAAAACGGCTTGGCTTCAATTACTTCAGGACAGCCAAAAACACACCTCGTGGCAACCCTGCGCAAGCCCTGGGGCTCTCTACCCAGCTGTTTACTTATTATATCCAGATCGAATTTATTGATTGAAGCTGCCGCACCCATATTATACATGTTATCACTTCTCTAACATATTTTTATCTCGTGGGCCGGGTTCCCGGCTCTTGCAACCCTAAACGGCTCTTCCCTGTTTTCATTCATTACGCTTAAAAAGCAAAAAAGCATCCATGCGGATGTGTTCCTCAAGGATACTTTCCTGATTACTTTCTTTAAGATTCCGGTAGCAATGCACTATATCTAGTTGCGCTTGCCTTCCCTGTTTCTCTTAATATCGCCCAGTTTTTCTTCACTCGAGCGGAGGAAGTCTCGCATCATCTTCTCGAAAGCATCGTTGCTGCCATTTCTTTTCTCGGATGTACGGGATTTGGCTTTGATCTCTTCTGATCTAGGTTCCTCAAGCTGCTTAAGAGAAAGGTCGATTTTTCCATCGGGTTTAATTGCTACAACTTTGGCGGTAACGGAATCGTTCTCCCTTAAGAAATCCTTGACATCCTTGACATAAGAGTGTGCAATCTCGGAGATGTGGATGAGGCCTGTTTGTCCCCCGGCTAACTCGATAAATGCGCCGAAGTTGGTGGTTTTAACCACCTTACCCTCGACTATGTTTCCAACTTCTAGAGACATGCTTGTGATGTTTACAGAACTCCTTTCTTTTTATATGTAAATTTTCCCATTTTGGATGAGAATATGTCAAGCACCGGGATACATTATGCTTAAAATACGCTTGAGATAAAAACCATAATTCTCTGCCATAAAGAAGGCGATGTCTTATCTTCCTTTTTTGTTTCGGCTTTGGCACTGGGTTTCTTTAGGGATTCCTTCGGGTTATCTGCTTCTTGCGGAATAACTACGATAACCTCTTCGTCAGCTCTTGACAGGCCCAAGGACCTCGCCTTTTGTTCCACATACTCATCAGAGTTTAGATAGTCTACTTCCTTTTGAAGTTTCTCATTCTGCTTTTTTATCATGCTTAGCTGTTTATTTAGCTTGTCCAGCTCTTTCTTTTGCTGTATGCGATAAGTAACCGGGTAAATAGCCCAAACGACAAAGTAAATCGCAAACCCAACCAGCACCACACGGCGATAATTGATTCTGGTTCGCGTTTTGGGTGCAGGCCGAAGGACTCTAACGTTGCTGGCCTTCTTTTGGCCCGCTGTTCTTTGGATCTTACCCGGAACGGTTCTTTGACTTTTTCTGCGATTCTGCTTTGGGTTCAATGCTGTCACTTCTACTAAATCTCTTACCGTATATAACAATAGGCACGCCTGCGTTGTTTTTGCCGATACCTATTCATCCTCTATAATATTACAACCGCTTGGTGCAGGAAAGGGTTTTCTCATGGGTAAGAAGCGTGGGTAAGGTCTAGAAGCGCCAATGTTCTAACGCGCCAAAGTTAATAAACAAAAGGCGTTTATGCTTTGGCGCGTTAAGCTTCTAGACCCTATGAACTTTAATCAGGTTGGTAGTCCCTGGTACATTTACCAGCACGCCTGCGGTGATTACTACCCGGTCTCCTTTTTCTATAAGCCCCGCTTTAAGCGGTACCTCGACCGCTATATCAAACATGTTGTCAACGTTAATACTGGGACCGGCCAGCATAGGTATTACACCCCAAACTAGTTGAAGCTGGCGCACGACTTCCTTATTTGGACTAATCGCGATAATCGGCTGCGATGGCCGGTGCTTTGCAACTTGCCTTGCCGTGCTGCCAGATTGGGTAGATGTAATGATAGCGGTCGCTTGAAGCGACGATGCTATTTCACACGTTGCTTTACTTATCGCCTCGGTTGTAGAAAGCCGATGCCTGATGCCAGCGCCCCTGTCGATGCAGTAAGTAAGGTTGGATTCCGCAGCAATTATTGCCCTGGCCATCATGTTAACGCTCTCAATGGGAAACCTTCCCATTGCTGTTTCGCCAGAAAGCATAAGGGCGTCGGTACCATCAAGCACAGCGTTAGCAACATCGCTTACTTCAGCTCTTGTCGGGCGAGGATTTCTGATCATCGAATCAAGCATCTGCGTGGCGGTGATAACTGGCTTGCCAGCGACCATGCATTTATTTATTATTAGCTTTTGCACCAGAGGAACCTCTTCGGTCGGCATCTCTATGCCTAAGTCGCCACGAGCAACCATAATGCCATCTGCCACCTCGATAATATTATCTATATCTTCTACCGCTTCCTGTTTCTCAATCTTTGCGATTATCTTTGCACGGCCGCCAGCCTCAAGAATAAGCTCTTCTAGCATTTTCACATCGGCGGCATTCCTTACAAACGAAAGGCCGACCCAATCGATGCCGTTTTCCAGCCCAAAAGCTAGGTCTTCTCTATCCTTATCAGAGAGCGGCGATATGCTAACCCTCACACCAGGCAAGTGCACGCCCCGTCTCGATGCCAGCGGTCCACCCTCAATGACCTTAGTATGAACGTTTTGACCCTGAACCCTCGTAACCTCAAGGACAATCAACCCCTCATCGATTAAGATGGTATTTCCCGGCCTAACATCCTTTGAAAGATCTGGGTAATTAATTGAAGCAATTTTGTTTGTCCCGAGAACAGGCTCGGTTGTTATGGTAAAATCATCGCCCTCATTTAAGACGGCTTCGCCTTTTTCCATATCGCCGACCCTGATTTTAGGACCAGCTAGATCCATAAGTATTGCCACTGGCTTGCCGGTCTCTTTTTCGAGTATCCTGGCATTATCAATAGTTAGCTTATGCTCACTTTGCTCACCGTGTGCCATATTCAAGCGCACAACATCCATTCCGGCGCTATGTAGCTTTCGCATTACGCCTATATCTTGGCTTACTGGACCGATCGTGCAAACGATCTTTGCATGCCTCAACTAGAAAACCTCCGGTTTTTGTGGTTATCGATTATTACCTATTAATACTATAAAGCGCTCTCAGCCCAGGGTACTCAGACGCCGGTCCAAGAGCTTCCTCAATTCTAAGCAGCTGGTTGTACTTGGCTACGCGGTCACTTCTTGCAGGAGCCCCTGTTTTTATTTGACCCGCATTTGTAGCGACTGCCAGGTCGGCAATCGTCGTGTCACAAGTTTCGCCGGACCTGTGTGAGATAACGGTTGTATATTTTGCCTTCTGGGCCATCTCAATTGTATCAAGAGTTTCTGTAAGCGATCCGATCTGGTTAAGTTTAATAAGTATTGAGTTGGCCGTTCCGGACCTGATCCCTGTTTCAAGCCGCTTTACGTTGGTTACAAAAAGGTCGTCCCCAACTACCTGAACGCGATTTCCAATTTTTTCTGTTAACTCCTTCCAGCCATCCCAATCGTCCTGACTCATGCCATCCTCAATTGAAATAATCGGATATTTCTCGACTAGCTCAGCATAGTAGTTAACCATCTCCGAAGAGGTAAGTGATCTGCCCTCACCCTCAAGGACGTATTTTCCATCCCTAAAAAACTCGCTCGAGGCCGGATCCAGCGCGAGATAAATTTCCTTGCCGGGGATATAGCCCGCCTCCTCGATCGCCGATATGATTACTTTAATCGCATCTTCATTCGATGCAAGGTCTGGTGCAAATCCGCCCTCATCACCGACTGAAGTGTTTAGCTTCTTGGCCTTTAAGACCTTCTTAAGGTTGTGGTAAACCTCGGCGCCCATTCTTAAAGCTTCTTTAAAGGATTCCGCGCCAATCGGCATTATCATAAACTCTTGAAAGTCGACGTTATTGTCGGCGTGCACACCCCCGTTTAAAATATTCATCATTGGTGCAGGCAGCATACGCGCGTTGGTTCCGCCGATATAGCGATAAAGCGGCATGTCAAGATAATTTGCGGCGGCTTTAGCGACAGCCAGAGATACGCCAAGAATCGTATTAGCCCCAAGACGACTCTTGTTCTCCGTTCCATCAAGGGCTAGCATCTCCATGTCGATTAGTCTCTGCTCAAGAACATCCATGCCAACAAGCTCGGGTGCGATGATGTTGTTTACGTTATCAACTGCCTTGCTAACGCCTTTTCCTAAATAGCGTCCCGGATCGGCATCCCTTAACTCAAGAGCTTCGTAGGTCCCTGTTGATGCACCAGAGGGTACTGCAGCCCGCCCCATCGTGCCGTCCTCAAGAATCACGTCTACCTCAACCGTTGGATTGCCCCTGGAGTCTAAAATCTCCCTTCCAATTATTCTGTCAATTACACTCATAATGTTTCCTCCTAAATTTTTAATAAATTTATGTGGTGCTGAAGCCTTTAATTATTTGGCGTTGACTATCTTCCTTCTTCTTTCGCTTTATCCCAAAGCTTATCCTTCTCAAGCAGGCTCATATCGGCCAAGTTTTTACCTATTTTCCGAGACTCGCCCTCCATATATTTAAACCGTCTCTCAAACTTGCTGCAGGTCTCTTTTAATGCAAGCTCTGGATCAACATCCAAATGCCGTGCAACATTGACTATTGCAAAAAGGAGATCTCCTACCTCTTCCTCCACCTTACCGTTACCTTGCCTTGCGGATTTTAGTTCAGATACTTCCTCGGTAATTTTCTCCAATACGCCTTCAACGCTTTCCCAATCAAACCCAATTCTTGCCGCCTTACTCTGAAGCTTATAAGCATACAGAAGTGCGGGAAGCGATTTTGGGATGCCGGCGATAACTGATTTTTCTTCCTTTTCCCGGCTCTTAATTTCTTCCCAATTTTTAATCACGTCGCGGGCTGAGGTAACTTCGACCTCCCCAAAGACATGAGGATGTCGCCTGATGAGCTTAGTTATAATACCCTCAAGAACATCCTTCATATCAAAATTCTTCTCTTCTGCGGCGATTTGGGCATGGAAGACTATTTGAAGCAGCAAGTCACCCAACTCTTCTTTCAGGTGCTCTGGATCTCCGGCGTCAATCGTATCGATTATTTCGTAAGCTTCCTCAATGAGATATCGTTTAAGGCTCTCATGGGTTTGTTCTTTATCCCAGGGACAACCCTGGGCTCCACGCAGCGTGGCCATGATTTCGATAAGTTTTTCACAGGTATACTCGTCTGACAAAAATTTTCACCCCCATGTTGAATAAAGATACCATGAAAGGCCCTTGTAGGGTACATTTCTGGATTGTAGCCCAAAATATTATAAATATGATTATATTAGTAATCTTTAGTTAACGCTTTTAAAAAGCCGTTAGCTATCAGCATTCAGCTGTCAGCTTAAAGGATAAAAATAAAAAGCTGATGGCTAATAGCTGAAGGCTGGCAGCTATTAAATTAAAAAGGGTCCGCATTTACGAACCCTTTTGAATCTTCTCTAAGTTTTATGCTGTTTTGTGGCTCTTCTAAGCTTACCTACCTTGCTTACCTACCTTGCTGCTGTTGTGACGAAGCATTACCGCCCTGTGATCCACCTTGCGTGCCTCCGGTGTTTGGTACGACCGGAGCTTCGGTTTTTGGAGGCGTAAGGTATTTTCTGATATCTGTTTTCTTCTTGATTCCATCAAACCATTTCTGCCAGGCTTCAGCTTTTTTCTGCTTTAGCAGTCTGTCTTTAGCCTCGGCCTTTGCCTCTTCAAAAGTTTTCTGTACTGCAGCCTTTTTATCAATCAATTTTATAATATGGTAGCCAAACTGTGTCTTTACAGGTGCACTGCAGATCTGGCCGGGCTGCAGATTCCAGGCGGCATCGGCAAATGTAGCATCAAGCTTATCTTTCTCTATCCAGGATAGGTCCCCACCGGTATCTTTAGTGCTATCACTATTATACTGCTTGGCAAGCGCCGCAAAATCGGCGCCATTCTGGACCTGCTGTAAAATGTTTTTTGCGTCTTCCTCTTTTTGGACAAGGATATGTGCCGCATGGATTTGATCTTTAGTCGCAAACTCACTTTTGTGGGTATTATAATACTGCTCGGCTTCTTTATCGGTTACTTTTACGCTCCTAGTAACCTGCTCGCCTAACCTATCTACTATTATGCCTTTACGAAGTTCTTCCCTCATTTGCTCTTTAGTGAGCCCGTTTTGCTTAAGCGCATCATCAAGCTGTTTTTCAGATTTGATATTTAGCTGCTGCTTAATTGATTCTAGCTTTGCATCTACATCCTTTGCGGTTGCAGTTATGCCGCGCTTCTCGGCCTCCTGAAGCATGATTTGCAGATCGATTAGCCTATCCAAGATTTGCATCCGGAATTGCTCTCTTAGCTGCTGGCCCTGTTCGCCATTAAAAAGGTCGCCGTGTTGGCCTGATGCTTTAAGTACCTGATCTAACTGTTTGTCTACCTCGGCAACCGTTATCACTTTGCCGTTTATTGATGCTGCCACAGGCTCCTTAGAGCACCCCGCAACGGTGAAGGATACAGCCATTATCAATATGAAAACCCCTGCTATGGCAAGTACCTTACCGTATTTTTTAAAATCCATTTAATTACCTCGCTTTCCGGCTTATTATTATCCCGCAGTGAGCGCACCCATTATATCACCAAACAGAACCAACAGAAAAGCTATTGTTTCATCAGGTGCTAACTTCGTTGTTTGAAGGTACCATCTTTCCGGTCTAAAAATCAAGTTATCGTATGAATTATTCAATGCCCTTTCTTGCTGCTTATCAAGGCGTATGGGTGAAATTTTAACTCTTCCACCCTGATAGCTAATCTCGTTTATACCCGATCTCTTAGCTATTAAACGAAGCTTTGCAATATCAAGTAATCTCTCCACAGGCTCAGGATACATGCCGTAGCGGTCTTTTAATTCGAACCCCACGCCCTCGATATCGGTGTCCTCACGCGCCGCAATTATCTTTTGGTATGCTTCAATCCTCAAGCTCTCCTCAGGTATATAGGATTCAGGTATGTACGCGCTTACCGGCAGATCTATTTTTATCTCAGCCGGTGCTATGGCTGGTTTGCCTTCATACTCTTCGATAGCTTCTTTTAGAAGCTGGCAGTACAGCTCAAAGCCTACCGCCGCCATATGCCCGTGCTGTTCGGCACCAAGCAGATTGCCCGCTCCTCTTATCTCGAGGTCGCGCAAAGCAATTTTCATCCCTGAGCCAAGCTCGGTGAACTCGTTTATCGTTTTAAGCCGCTCGAATGCTTGTAAGGTTAGAATTTTTTGCGGTGAAAAGAAAAAGTATGCATACGCCCTCTGGCTAGACCTGCCCACACGCCCGCGCAACTGATATAGCTGCGCAAGACCGAGCAGTTCAGCGCGATCAACGATAAGTGTATTAACGCTCGGTATATCAATTCCAGACTCGATAATCGTCGTGCAGACCAGAACATCATATTTTTTGTCTAGGAAAGCCAGCATTATTTTTTCAAGCTGGCGCTCGCTCATCTGCCCATGGGCAACGGCAACTCGCGCTTCCGGGATTAACTTTTGTACCCGGTTTGCCGTGCGGGTAATTGTCTCGACCCGGTTGTGAACAAGGTAGACCTGACCACCCCTTCCCAACTCACGCCGAACCGCCTGGACGAGCATCTCCTCATTAAAGCGGCCGACATGCGTGATGATAGGTTGGCGCTCCTCTGGCGGGGTTTCAATAACCGACATATCGCGAATTCCAGCAAGCGATATCTGAAGTGTCCTTGGTATGGGAGTTGCACTTAGTGTTAAAACGTCTACAGTTTTTTTGAATTCGCGAAGCTTCTCTTTATCGTTTACTCCAAAACGCTGCTCCTCATCTATTATTACAAGTCCTAAATCAAAAGGCTTAACATCTTTTGAGAGCAGTCTGTGTGTCCCAATAAGTATATCAACCTGTCCCCTGCCAAACCGCTTAATAATATCTTTTTGCTCGGCCTGGGACTTGAAGCGGCTTACCATTTCAACAGTTATCGGGAAATTTTGAAGTCGCTCGGTAAATGTGGTGAAATGCTGCTGCGCCAGAATCGTCGTGGGAACGAGCACCACCACCTGTTTGCCATCAACCGCCGCCTTAAATGCAGCGCGTACTGCAACCTCTGTCTTGCCGTAGCCGACATCGCCGCAGATAAGCCTATCCATCGGTTTTGGCGCTTCCATATCCCGTTTTACTTCCTCAACAGCTGCCAACTGGTCCGGCGTCTCATCGTAGATAAAGGAGTCTTCCAGCTCCTTCTGCCAAGGAGTGTCCGGCGAAAAAGCAAAACCTTTTGCATTTGACCTTTCAGCGTAAAGAGACAAGAGGTCGTAGGCCACTTTTTTTGCTGCGGCCTTTGCTTTTCTTTTTGCCTTTATCCAATCGGAACCACCAAGTCTCGATATTGTAGGCGTCTCACCGGCAGCGCCGATATATCTCGTGATGCGGTCCAACTGGTCGGTAGGCACAAAAAGGCGGTCGCCTCCGGCATATTCAAGGACTGCATAATCACGGATTACCCCAGCAACTTCTCTCCGATGTAAGCCCGCGTAGGTCGCGATACCATGCGTGCTGTGAACCACATAATCGCCGATTTTTAAGTCGGCAATATCACCGACCGCAAGATGCTTGCTCCTTGGTTGCGCCTTTTTCTGAACGGCTTTTCTACCGAAAATATCAGTTCCAGAGATAACCGCAAGACCGATATCCTGGCTTGTAAAACCACCGCTTAGGTCTCCGGTAGTTAGACCTACTTCCTTGCTGGCCGGGCACGCTCCCTCCGAGTATGCAATATTTAATTTAGTTAGCATGCCCACCATACGTGAGAGCTGGTTCTCATCAGGAAGCGCAATGACTACCTTAAGCCCAAGATTAAAGCAATCTTTTATAACCTCCTCTAGTAGTTCAGTTCTGCCCAAGATAGGCTGCACCGGTGACGCGGCAAAGCCGATAATGCTATCTTTACCAATCGAGGCAAGCTCAAGCATAACGTTCTTGCCGATAATGTCTTTCGGCTCTCTAAAATAAGGCTGGGGTGGGGAAATTATCGCTCCCTGCTCAATCAAATGAGCTACGTATGAGAATTGTTGTTCGAGATATAGTTCAGCAGTCTGTGCTGTTTCTTCCGGCTCATCGACAATAATTATGCCGCCCTGCGGCAGATAGTCTAATATGGTTGCGGTATCCTCATAGAAGAAAGGTAGATACTTGTCTATCCCTTCAAAGTACTGCAAGTCTTTTATCTTACCGATTTCTTCTTCGAGAAGATCGGTAAACGCTCCCTTAAATTGTGAGGCGGACCTCTCAACAATCTTTCTAGCAAGTGTTATTTGGCGACAGCCGTAAATGTAAACCTCTTTTAAGTTATTGGTTGACCTTTGGCTGGCTGCACTAAATATACGAATTGATTCAATCTCGTCGCCAAAGAACTCGACCCGGACAGGGTTTGCCATATTAGAGACGAAGATGTCGATAATATCTCCACGTAGGCTAAAGTGGCCATGAGCCTCGACAAGCGGCACCCTTACATACCCCATTGACGTTAAGCTATGGGCAAGGTCGTAAAGGTCTAACTCCTGGCCAACTCTAAGTATAAGAGGGCGATGTAGCCCGGCAGATGCGGGCGGTATAATCCTCATGGCCGAATGAATCGGCGTAATCCAAATGCCCGCTTTGCCAGATTCCATCCCGTCTAAGAGCGCAAATCGACGTCCGACCGAAGCCGCGCTCGGTGAGAGCGAGTCATAGGGCATGGTTTCAACTTCAGGGAAAAACTCGGCTGGTGCAGAGTATGCCTTGATATCCTGAGCAAGCTTTTTGGCCCGCTCGCTGCCTGGCGTGATGATAAGCATTGGTTTTCCAGTACTTTTAAAAAGCGAGGCGACAAGATAGGCACGGGCTGCCGAGCCCACTGCAACAGAGGTCTTCTCACCCTCAGCAATCCTTTCAACAAGCTTGCGGTAATTTTCATTTTTTTGAATTATACATAACGCTCTTTCTAAGTTTTTGCCCATGCCAATCCCCAGCCTGCTGCGCACGCCAAACTGGCCTCGGCGAACCGCCCAGGCCCCTCAAAATGTTAATTTATCTTGTATTTATCGGTCCAAATCAGTCTAATAGACAGGCCGTATTTGCCGCCAATCTACTAATATAGCAGGTTAGAATGCTTTATTCTAGAAGGTGGGTTAAAGCAAAGAAAAAGAGGCATTTCTGCCTCTTTTTCTTTGCTTTTTCTTCCTGCACCTTTAACGAACGTTTTTTAAAACATGCCATCTAAAGCAACGCTTTTTACGCCTGTGCCGGCTGCAGCTCGCTTTCATGCACCAACTGTTTTGAATACCCAGCAATTTTAATCCAGTAAATAATCCAGCAGATTAAAGAGACTATACCGGTAAACATGTTGATAATCGGTATAATCGAGCACGCTGTTAAAATAGCCCATGCAAGACCTATACTTTTGCCAGGATAAGGCTCTGCTAATATGCCCCTTTTTTGAAACTCTGCACTGAGCGATTCTGAGATTTTTATGACGACAAAGAAATCCCAGATAAGATTAAAAAACGGAATTAGCAATAACCATACAAGCCCTGGAGACATAGCCTGGTTTTCAACCGAGCAGCGCCTTAATGCTTTCTGAAGAGTCAAGATAAAAAATACATCAACTGCAATACCGATTACAACTCCTACCAACAGAAATAGAATGTAAATGGTTTGAAAAGCTTGAGGGTCTTCCAAAGTATCAACCTCCTCTTTGTCTTACACTGGTTCGATTAAAGGTCCGTTACTTGCCAAGGGTTGCTGGATGGCATTAATTTTAAATCTCTTAGGTTTTTAGTTCTAAAACCTTATACGTTATACGCCTAGATTAGTGCTTGCTTCCCTATTTGTCAATAGATAGCCAAAGACGTTATTTGAGAAATAAACTACCACCCGCACTGCTATTGCTTATTACGGTGTATCGGATGTTGGCTCTGTGCTCATATGCGTCAGCAGAAAAAGAGGGTAGATGACCTAAAAGTATAGAGTATCATCTAAATCCCCTAGCCCTTCCGTCGGCAGAGTTTATTCTGAGTGAAGCTAAAGGGGGTTAGGATAATAGGCAATTTTGCAGTTTTTCCATTTCACCGATTCACCATCCACCTATCCACCGTCATCGTCTTTGCGGTTGAACTCATTCATCGCCAGAGTAACGCCGTTTGCGATAATGTATTCTACTGCATCAGAAGCTTTTGCTATTGCAAAATTGATTTCTTCCCTCTGGTTCTTGGTGAATGGGCTTAAAACGTAATCGGCCGGGTCCTGGCGGCCCGGAGGTCTGCCTATCCCGACGCGTACCCTGATAAACTGCTCGGTTCCGATTTGGGAGATGATGGACTTTATGCCCTTGTGCCCACCGCTTCCGCCGTTTGCGCGAACCCGAATGCGGCCCGGTTCAAGGTCTAAGTCGTCATAGACTACGATTAAGTGGTCAACGGGTATTCCCTTATCTTTAAGTAGGCTCTTTACAGCAACCCCGCTCTCGTTCATGTAAGTCATTGGCTCAGCAAGGATGACGGTCTTGCCCGCGAGTTCCCCCTGGCCCCAGCGAGCCGCATGGCTTTTTGTTCCAAGCTTTACGCGATGCGCCTGCGCAATATGCTCGATAACCATAAAGCCAACGTTATGGCGCGTACTCTCATATTCTGCTCCCGGGTTTCCCAATCCAACTACTAGGTACATAAACGAAGGCTCTTCTGTTCTTGGTTTCTTAAACCATTGCAACAGATTCATATCTAATCCTTAATGCTCTTAAGCTTTCAGCAGTCAGCACTCAACAAATAGCTTTTTATTCCCTTTTATTTCCTTGCCTTTGGGCTGATAATTAAAAGCGAAAGCTTTAGCTACAAAAAGGGCGCAAGTAAAGCTTGCGCCCAAAACTGCAGTTTTGAAATTGCAGTTTTATTCCTCGGCTGCGGCCTCTCCAGCGCCTGCCTCTGCCTCAGGTGCGATCTTTTCCGCCGCTTCCTCTGCGATAGTGGCCACGGCGGCACGCGGTGCGGTAATCGTAAGAATGACCGCCTCTGGATCAGTAACCAAAGTTAGATTATCGGCAAGCTTTATGTCGCCTACGTGGATACTTTCGCCAAGGCCAAGTCCGCTTATGTCAACTTCGATGTGATCGGGCATCTCAGCCGGCATTCCTTCAATCTCAACTTCATCTACATGGCGCTCGAGAACACCGCCCTCTTTAACGCCCGGCGCGTCGCCTACTATTTGGATGGGTACTGCAGCGGTAATCCTCTCATTTAATGCGATCTCTTGAAAATCGATATGCCAGTACTCATCTTTGACCGGATTCCTTTGTATCTCCTTAATTATGGCATTTGGATGCTTTTTGGCTCCTGGAAATTTCAGCTTGACGATAACGTGCGTACCAGCACCCCCGTGGGCGAGTGCGGCAAACTCACGTGCATTTACCGCCAATGCCGTTGCTTTGCCATCACTGTAGAGTACCGCCGGAACCATACCGCGGCGTCTGAGTTTTTTGCTAATTTCTTTTCCTGCCGCTTCTCGCTTCTCGGCTTTGAGTTCTGCTATTTCCATCTCTATATCACTCCTATTCTAGATATCAGAAACTAGATAAAACCATCCTCTTAAATCTCTTATACTTTAAACCCACACTCTAGACCTTCATCTAGTTTCTAGTTTCTAGGGCTGGTTCTGCCCGTCAAACAACTCACTGACCGAGCGGTCCTCATAGACATTTCGGATAGCCTGCGAAACCAGCTTGGCTATTGAGAGAACCTTAAATTTTGGAATCATTTTCTCTTTTGGTATTGGTATTGTATTTGTTGTAACAAGTTCTTTTATAACCGAATTTTCAATCCTCTCAACAGCCGGGCCGGATAACACAGGATGTGTCGCGGCAGCATAGACCTCTTTTGCTCCGTGCTGCATTACCGCCTCAGCACCGCTGCAGAGTGTGCCCGCAGTATCGACCATGTCGTCTATCAACAAACAGGTTTTACCTTGCACGTCGCCGATAATATGCGTTATTTCGGCAACATTGTGCGCCGGCCTTGATTTGTGCAAAATTGCAAGTGATGCGCCAAGCTTATCGGCATACCTTTTGGCTACTTTTACTCTTCCTACATCAGGTGAGACAACCACAAGGTCTTTTATTCTCTTTCTCTTGAAATATCCAGATAGCAAAGGCAAGCCCATAAGGTGATCGACAGGAACATTAAAGAAACCCTGTATCTGACCAGCGTGAAGGTCAACCGTTATCATTCGGTTTATTCCTGCTGTCATCAAAAGATCCGCAACAAGTTTTGCGGTAATCGGCTCTCTGGCCGCAGCCTTCTTATCCTGTCTTGCATACCCATAATGCGGTATTACAGCAAAAATCTTGTGCGCTGAGGCACGCTTTAGTGCATCAATCATAATAAGAAGCTCAACGAGGTTGTCGTTAATTGGATGGGAAAGCGTCTGGATCACGAAAACATCGGCTCCCCTTACGCTTTCAAGATAGCGCACGTAAATCTCACCGTTGCTAAATGAGGCTACTTCAACTTGGCCAAGTCTAACACCTAAGTGCTTGGCAACTTCTTCGCCCAGATCCGGATTGGATCGGCCGGTAAACAACATCAATCTCTTACTTACTTCGCTTGCCATTCTCTCCTCACTCTAACTTTCTTTTAAACTCTTCTTTTTTTCTTTTTCGCCCAGTTGTCAACGATGAGTTGCTCGGATCTCTCAACGGCTAAACTATCAGCGGGAACGTCCTTAGTAATAACTGAGCCCGCCCCGGTATATGAGCCCTTGCCAACCTTTACAGGAGCGACTAACATAGTATCGCTACCAATAAAAGCCTCATCCTCGATAACGGTCTTATGTTTGTCGGTACCATCATAATTGCACGTAATGGTTCCTGCCCCTATATTAACACAATCGCCGACCTCCGTGTCGCCAAGATAGCTAAGATGCGGGACTTTACTGCCCCTACCTATTTCACTCTTCTTGACCTCAACGAACCCACCGATCTTTGCCCCTGCTCTGACTAGAGTTTCCGGCCTTATATGGCTAAAGGGACCAATGCTAGCGCCATCCTCAATAATGCTCTGGCGTACGACTGAGTTCTCGATTAGAACATTGTTCCCGATCTTGCAATCAATCAGGCGGCTCATCGGGCCGATATTGCAGCCCTCACCAATCTTTGTCTTACCGCTAATAAACGTCATCGGGTGTATGATTGTATCTTTTCCTATCTCAACCTTAGCCGATATATAGGTGGTATCGGGATCGATAATTGTAACACCGCTTAGCATCAGCTCTTCATTTATACGGCGACGCATCTCCTTCTCGGCCTCAGCAAGCTGAGCCCTGTTATTTACTCCCATTACCTCGCTTGGGTCGTCAATCCTGCTGGCCATAACCTTCTCCCCCTGGTCCCTTAGAATACCTATAACGTCGGTAAGATAAAATTCGCCCTGTTTATTATCTGATTTGACTCTTTTTAACGCTGAAAAAAGTTTTTCTTTATTAAAACAATAGGTTCCTGTGTTAACCTCCGTAATTGCCCTCTCTTCATCGGTTGCATCCTTCTCTTCTATAATCGACAAAACGGTTCCTTCTGGTGAACGAACTATCCTTCCATAACCGGAAGGATTGTCCATTTGCGAAGTAATAATAGTAGCGGCAGCCCCGCTACTAAGGTGCATTTCTAAGAGTTTCTCTAACGTCTGCGCCCTTATTAATGGAGTATCGCCGCTTAAAACGATGACCACCCCATCAAATCCTTCAAGCACCTGTTCAACCTGCGCCACAGCATGGCCCGTTCCAAGCCGTTCACTCTGGTGGACAAACTCAACATTCACGCCGGAAAGAGCTTCCCTTACCATCTTATGCAAGTGCCCAACAATTACAATCGTACGCTCTGGTCCAAGTTTCTCGGCAGAATCTAAAACAGAGTGTATCATCGGCTCCCCGCAAATGGCATGAAGGACTTTGGGATGGGAAGATTTCATGCGGGTCCCTTCCCCCGCTGCCAACACTATAATAGCAAGACGCATATAGCAATTCTCCTAATCCGCAACGATAAAAACACAAAAATTATAACATTTTTCGGCAGGCGGTTTGAAATATGACCTTTTAAGCAGCCAGAAGACTGAAGGCTCTGAAGTAATAAATTATCTAAAGTTGGAAACAATATAGCAAATAAACAAGACAACAAGAACAGAGCCTAGTATTAACAATTCTTTCATCTTCTGGCTCCAGGATTTTATAACTATGGAGATGGTGTCCATGCCGGCAAGAATTGCTTTTTTTGAAATAGAGCCCTGGGAAGAAACATATATAGAAGAGCATTTAGACGGTAAAATGGAGTTCGCGTTCTTCCCTGACCCCCTTACCATCGAAAATGTCGAGCTTGCTCGGGGTTTTGAAATCATCTCACCCTTCATTTACTCAAATATAGACCATGCCGTGCTCGATAGACTGCCTGACCTAAAAATGGTTGCTACACGTTCAACCGGATTTGACCATATCGACGTACTTATGTGTCAAGAGCGCGGTATCGCGGTCTCAAACGTTCCGTCATACGGCGAAAATACTGTTGCAGAACATTCTTTTGCCTTGATTTTAGCTTTATCAAGAAAAATACTACCTTCTGTCGAGCGAACGCGGCGGGGCAAATTTGACCTTGAGGGCTTGCGGGGATTTGACTTAAAGGGCAAGACCATAGGAGTTATCGGTGCCGGACATATCGGTCAACATGTTATAAGAATCGCCCATGGTTTTGAAATGAACGTTTTGGTCTTTGACGTAAGGCGTGACGAGTTACTTGCCCGCAACCTGGGATTTAAATACGCTGCCCTTAATGAACTTCTTTCGGCCTCCGACGTAATAACTCTTCATGCGCCGTATAACCCACATACTCACCACATGATAAATAGAAGAAACATCCACTATATCAAGCGGGGTGCGATACTGATCAACACGTCCCGCGGAGGTCTTGTGGAGACCGCAGCAATCGTTGAAGGACTACAAAGCGGCATCTTAAGCGGTGTAGGCCTTGACGTTTTAGAGGAGGAAGGGCTGATAAAAGAAGAGCGCCAGCTGCTTTCACACGAATATTCACACGAGCGATTAAGAATTGCCTTAGAGACGCATTTGCTCTTATTTAGAGATGACGTAATCATTACACCACACAACGCCTTTAATAGCATTGAGTCCGTCCATAGAATCCTGGACACTACAATTGCAAACATCCTGGCATTCCTAGAGGGCAGACCGCAAAACACGGTCGGATTAAGGGCTGCTTAAAAAAAAGAGTAGCTCCCCTGCCGAAAGCTACTGTCTTAACCTCTCGCCTAACTTTCTTCGTATATGCAAATTTTTTATGCACAACCCCAACTAATATGCTGGGTCGGTGAATAAACTGCACTGCAGGTACTTACACCGATTGATTTTTTCAAGGTTCAACCCAGATCTGAAAGTGCTTGCCGCCGGCAAAACTATTAACTTTTTGTTTCGCCACCGAGTTGGTGCTTGTACTCGGCTATAACAGCAGCCTGAATGCGCTCCCTCGTTTCGCTGTTGATTGGATGCGCTATATCGCGGAAATCGCCGCTAGGAAGCTTGCGGCTCGGCATTGCTACAAACAATCCTTTTTCTCCCTCGACAACGCGCAAATCGTGAACAACGAACTGGTCGTCAATGGTGATGCTGGCAATAGCCTTAACCTTGTTCATCTCCACAGGTCTGATGCTCACCTTTGTAATCTCCATTTTTTGCGCTCCTTTACTGTGTTCTTGCCAATCCTATGGCCGATATCTCTATCTTTGCACCCTTTGGTAAGGCTGCAACCTGTATAGCTTCCCTGGCCGGTGGTTGTTCAGAAAAGAACTCGCTAAACACATCGTTTACGGCTGAAAAATCAGCTATATCACTTAAATAAACAGTCATTTTTACTGCCATGTCAAGTGAACTATTGCCGGCAATAAGCACAGATTCCACATTTTTTAGCGATCTTACCGTTTGTGCCCTGATGTCACCCTCAACAAGTTCACCACTTTCAGGATCGATCGGTATCTGACCTGAAACAAAAACAAGATTTTCGGCCTTTATCCCCTGTGAATAAGGCCCAACAGGCTTCGGAGCACCTTCGGTAATTATAACTATCCTACTCAATTCTAGCCTCCAACTAAAACCGCCTTTACCAACTGCAAATCTGACTCTTTGTCTACATCTATCCCTATCTCTACATACGGCGTTTCTACAGCTCTGCAGACCGAGTTTGTTAGCTGGCCTATCCTGTCCTCAATTTGCCCGATGGTTAGCATCCCCAGCACGAATCTAAAAAGAAACGAAAAGCCAAGGACCTGGGCAATCTTTATGGGTTTTTTTCTCAGCTCATATATACGCTCGATAATCCCCATATTCCTGTTAATAAAACGGGGGTTAATAAGTATGATATTTCCGCCCGTGAAGCGCCCCTCTCTTACGCGAGCATATGTCCGCTTCACGTCCGGGAACCTCTTCTCTGATTCACCGTATCTTACAATCGGGTAGTAAAAATCGGCATTGTAACCTGCGCATCTTTTTAGAAAATCGCTTATCGCCTCAGGAGTTATCAACGGAATATCGGCCGACAACATAAGAACGGGTTTGCTGGACCCTAGACAATCAATCCCGGTTTTCGCGACTTGCGGAAGTGTACCGCTTGCCACCTTAACTCCAACTTTACCAGACGATTCGCTGTATGAGTACTCTACTGGAACAACTACACAAATCCGATCTATATCCTCACACTGGCGAAGCGCACCGATGACATACTCGACCATAGGCCGCCCATTAATTGAAACGAGCCCTTTTGCGGGTGCGGAATCCAGTTCTTTAGCGCTGCCACCGGCAAGTATGATCGCATCTACCAATTTTAAAAACCCCTAAAATCCCTAATACTATTTGCTCTTAAATATATAACATTAAATTGTTATATATTCTATACGGCCCTCAAGTTTTCCTTCTGCTTCAGAAAATCTATAAAACTTCTACCCCCCAGCCAACCGGCCTTGCGATCTCAACAAAGAGCGTCTCATCCCGTGATCTCATTATGCTTGCTACCCTCTTTGCCGATTCCTCATCTTGGCATAAAGCAAAAACGCTGGGGCCGCTTCCTGACATTAAGGCACCGAGAGCGCCAGAATCAAGCGCCAGTTTTTTAATACCATCTATTTCTGGGTGAATAGGCAGGACAACCTCTTCAAGAAGATTCTTAAGCATAAGACCGATATGGCTTACATCACCGCTTGAGAGCGCGTCATAGAACTCACGCACTAAATAAAGTGGTGCCAACTCTCGCTCATCAAGCATGTGATATATTTCGGCAGTAGATATATGTAGCGGAGGGGTTATCACAACTATCCAGGCCTCAGGCATGGCATTCAATTTAGATAGCCTCTCACCCCTTCCCTCGGCAAGCATAGTGCCTCCGGCCAAGCAAAACGGGATATCTGCGCCAAGCCTTGCTCCTATCCCCTGCAACTGATCTAAACTAAAATCCAACCCCCAAAGAATGTTTAAGCCAAGCAGAGTCGCAGCGGCATCCGCACTGCCCCCTGCCAAGCCCGCTGCAACGGGGATATTCTTTTTGATGTGGATATGAGCACCTGCTTTTTTGCTGACTGTTGCACGCAACATTTCAGCCGCGCGATAAGCAAGGTTTTCTTTATTGGACAGTTCTTCTTTCGTGCAGGAGATGCTTAAATCTTGAGACGGGGAAATCTCAACAAGGTCATGCAGAGATATACTTTGCATGACACTTTCAATCTGGTGATAACCGTCTGGATATCGCGAGATGACATCAAGGTAAAGGTTGATTTTTGCGTAGGCCTTTATTGATAGCATTTTTTTGGCAGCCTTACGTCCTCAGCTTTAATTTGTAAAGATCTCTGTCGCCTTTTTAATATCTTCCTATTATCTTTCTAGCTACCAAGCCATGGGATTAAGCTTTCTCCGTTATCAGGATTTGAAAGCTCGACAGTTTTTGTTAGGACGTCTGCATAGCTATAAGATACTCTGCGACAACGGTTCCGCTTCTCTTCAACCCTTACAACAAACAAATTAGGATGCGTCTCTTCTAACACACCTTCTCGCTCGATGATTTTACAACGTCCCATATTTGCTTTAAGACGCATTTTTTCACCGACAAATCCATCTAACTGCTTGCGAATTTTATCAACTATTTCCACTTGCGGCACCTGGCTAATTGCCATTTTATTTATCCTCTCCTTCAGGTATTCTTAAGCATTATACCTCAATAGTATAAAATATTCAAGTTTACCTTCTCCGGCGACCAAATGCAAGTACTGCCAAAAACATTTATTAGCTAATAATTTTATTCGGCAAATTTCGCTCTCTCAGTAGCCATTTCTAGCAAAAATTTTGTGCTAAGCTTGCGCCGGGGCTAAATTATAAGGCTAAAGTTATGCTTTGCCTGGATTACGAAATAGTAAGCTATGGTTTTTTTGTGCCTTTAGCCGCTAACTTTCTTGTCCTGCTAACTGCCGACTGTTAATAGCTAACAGTTCTAAATTAGAGCATTTGCTAAATCAGCAAATTCCTGCAGAGAAAGTGTTTCGCCGCGGCGCCGCGGGTCAATTCCGGCCCGTTTTAAGGCCTCGTTTACCTGGTTAAGGCTAAAGTCGAGCTCTGGGCTTCCCAAAAGTGCGTTCTTGATTGTTTTTCTGCGCTGCCAAAACGCTGCTTTTACAACCTTGAAAAAGAAATTCCGGTCTTTTACATCTACCCTTGGCCGAGGCAGCCTTGTCAATCTCACAATAGCTGAGCTGACCTCAGGCGGTGGGATAAATACGTTTCTGGATACGGTTGCGATTTTCTCGACCTCGCAGTAAAACTGGGCTTTTACCGAAAATAAGCCGTAATCGGAGGTCGCAGGCTTTGCTATTATACGATCGGCAACCTCTTTTTGAACCATAACAACAAAAAGATCCAGGTTATCAAAACTATCTAGATAAGTTGCCAAAAGCGGTGTGGCAATTTGATACGGCAGGTTTGAAACTAGCTTATTTGGCGTAATAAGGTCACCAGGAAGCTCTTTAAGGTTTACCGAAAGGGCATCAGCAAAGATAACTCTTGCATTATCAAAACCTTGAAGTGTGTAGTCCAAAACCGGTCTTAGCTTGTGGTCAAGTTCGATTGAGATAACCATGTTAACCTGTTTAGCGAGCTCCACAGTAAGGGTGCCTATACCCGGTCCTACCTCAACTACTACATCATCCCTGGTTAACCAAGCCGCACTTATTACCTTGTTAAGGATATTTTGATCGACTAAAAAATGTTGCCCCAGGCTCTTTTCGAGCCTGAGGCCAAATTTTCTTAACACTTCAAGCGTCGCCTGCGGCGTTGCTAATGTCACGTTTCTCGCATCCCTTTTACGAATACGGCCTGGATTAATCAAGTATGGTGACCCTAACTGTACGCCTACCAAATTTAAAACATTCTGCAGGCGTATTATAGCATAAGTCGATGCGATTTCCTTTGATTGCACCACCCGTGTCGGCTGCTATCGCATAACCATAGCCTTCGACATAAACCCTAGTCCCCAGCGGGATAACCTGCGGGTCTACAGCGACAACGCCTTTTTGTGCCCGCATACCATTTGCACACGTGCTGCCTACTCCGGGCCCATAATTCGGTGCATAGGCTGTTGCATACATAACCAGCTCTTTCCCTGCTGGAGCCCTTCCTCCTCCTCTAGATACACCGCTCGGTGCGCTTATCAGCCGGGCAATCTTGCGCTTTGTGCCTACCGCCACCACTTCGTTTACAGGTGGCGATATTATGCTTTCCAACTTCACTTGCCTAGTGACAGGCTGATTGCCTTCCAAAACGACCTCGGTAATCCTAAGGAGCAAGCCTGGCTTACCCTGTGTCACCGTCAGCCTTTTTCCGTAATCCAGATTTGGGTCTTCTTTTGTAACCGTTTGGTACGGTACCGGATCCCTGGTGACTTCGCACTTACTTGTTACCAGCGTAACTGCTATCCTCATGCCTGCCCTTACCTTCCCGCCCACCGCGGGTTGAACTTTATCTGCAGGCTTCGTCTGTAACCCGATGCCCTTCAATACTCCGCCGACTGTATCGGCCGCGGACATCGTTGTAATTTCCTGGTTGTTTAGTACAACGGTTACTGGTACAGCATGTCTTACTTTTACAGTCATGCCCTCTTTTACTATAGCTGAGAGCTTCGGTGTTACTTCGTCAAATGCCCTAACTGTTACGCCGTTTTCTCTCAGAACAGTAGCTACTGTTCTCGCCCGCGTGCTTACAGTCTTGGACTTACCGTCAACAGTAAGATTTACGTTCGTCCCTGCATAAATCAGGTCCATTAGAACAAAAACCATAATGAGAGAAAGCAATGCAATCTCATACTTTTTCTCTCTGAGGCCGCGGGCTAACTGATGAAAACGTGCTTCCATCAAATCAGTCCCTTCAAGAATTCGTTATTCGGTTGTTAAGGCACAAACGCAATAACTGCCTGTCATTATACCACAATCGGAAGCCCTGCTCAAAAACTTTAACCAGAAAATACCCTTTTGGATTAAACTGTAAACGCTAGACCTTGGCATATGCATCGCTTAGTATAGTGTTCTAATACACTATAGTGCATGTAGTATAATGCCATACATACTATTGATTTTTACTTCTGCATCTTTGATATGCGGTTTTTTCTAATGCTATACTTAACCAGGCCTAAATTTAGGAAATATAAAGGGTAGGGTAAAAAGAGTTGATAAGCAGATTCTAGAATGCTGCTGAACTGGTAATTACTGGTTATTAAGGGAGAATAAAAGTGAAACGTTTTCCTGCGTTGAAGCCGAGACAACTGTAATTCCGACCCCTTTGATCTCAGCTATTTTTTCAGCCACCAAACGTACGTTTGCCGGTTCATTCTTGCGTCCGCGATAAGGTTGCGGAGTAAGGTATGGCGAGTCTGTCTCGACAAGCAACTTAGTTAGCGGTACAAATTTAGCTACATCTATTAAAGAACCTGCGTTTTTAAAAGTTACAGGACCGGCTATTGATATATAAAAATTCATCGCAAGAACTGTTTGAGCAAATGCTACATCTCCGCTGAAGCAGTGAAATACCCCCTTTTTAGGGCGATGCTTTGTTATGATTTTAAGGATATCTTCATCAGCATCTCTATCGTGTATTATTACAGGCAAGCCTAAATCCACTGCAAGTTCGAGCTGTTGGGCAAAAACCTTCTGTTGGACCGTTCTTGGGGAGTGGTTTTTATAATAGTCGAGACCGATTTCACCTATCGCAACAACCTTTGGGTGGACCGCAAGCCTGTCTAATTCTTTTAGCGTAGTACCATTGACTGATTTGGCGTCATGCGGGTGAACGCCCACGGCCGCATAAACCGCATCAAACTTCTCGGCAAGCTCGACTGCCCGATAGCTTGATTGAAGCTTGTCGGCTACGGTAATGATTCTTGTCACACCGTTTTCTTTCGCCCTTATAATTACTTTCTCGATTGCCTGGTCGCTTCCAAAGAGGTCTAGATGCGCATGGGTATCTGTAAAAGTAGCTTTCTTAGCCATTGGTCTCCTAAAGTCAACTCTTTATTTTTATAATACCACTTAGTTCTTTCCATTGATGGAAAATTTATTTAAATATATCCCTCAAGGCAATATCCCCGCTTCCAAACCCTCTATTTCACTTCTATCCTCGGAAACAACGGTGCGGCTTTTTTGACGATTGACCCCGTTACAAGGCCATCCCATTTCTTTGCATCCTCGATTGTAACCGAGGCAAAATCCATCTGTCCGAGCTGATCCCATATCTTGCTGGCCGTTATTGGTAAAACCGGACTTATTAATATATCAATAACCCTGATTGCCTCAAGCAAGGTACGCATGACTGTCCTTAAGCGATCGGTATTGCCTTCTCTTGCAAGCGCCCAGGGAGCGGCTTCATCAATATATTTGTTTGCCCTACCGATAACACGCCATATCTGGGTGAGCGCCTCTTTGAAATCCAGCTTGCGCATAGCAGTATCAACGAGCGCAGCAAGACTAAGAGCATCTTCTTTAAGCGCAACCTCAAGTCCGCTCAATTCTGCCGCCGGTAGAATCTCCCCGTTAAAGTACTTAAGCATCATGGCAACTGTTCGGTGAACCAGGTTCCCAAGGTCGTTCGCAAGATCTCCGTTAATGCGCCTGATAAGTGCATCCTGGCTAAATTCACCATCGAGGCCGATGGTTATCTCCCGCAAAAGGAAGTAGCGGATAGAATCTGCGCCAAACTCGTCGATAAGCCTGTTTGGATCGACCACGATACCTTTGGATTTTGACATCTTCTCACCGCCTAACGTCCAGAAGCCATGTGCTAAAATATGTTTGGGCAGCTCAACACCCAACGCCATGAGCATCATCGGCCAGATCACTGCATGAAAGCGGATAATGTCTTTTCCGATTATGTGGTAATCGGCAGGCCAGAACTTACGGTATTTCTCTTCGTCTTGAAGGTACCCGGCACCCGTCAGGTAATTTATAAGCGCATCAAACCAGACGTACACGACATGATGCGGGTCGAATGGCACGGGAATACCCCACTTAAACGTTGTTCTAGATACCGAAATATCCTGTACGCCGCTTTCGACAAAACTCAGTACCTCGTTGCGCCTGAAATCTGGCATTACAAAATCCGGATTTTCCTTAATATGTGCAAGAAGACGATCCTGGTATTTTGAACTTCTAAAATAGTAGCTCTCTTCCTTAAGCCACTCGACCGGGCGACCACATTCCGGACAACAGCCTTCGACTAGTTGCGATTCGGGCCAAAAAGTTTCTTCATGGATACAGTACCAGCCCTCATAAAAACCTTTATAAATATCGCCCTGATCGTAAAGTTTCTGGAAAATAGCCTGGACGACTTTCACATGTCGCTCCTGCGTGGTGCGGATGAAATCATCATAAGCTATATTAAGCCTTTTCCAGAGCTCTTTAAAAGGGCCGACCATCAAGTCGACATGCTCTTGAGGGGTTCTTCCACTCTCCCTTGCCGCTTTTTCAACTTTTTGGCCATGTTCGTCGGTACCGGTTAGAAAGAGAACATTATATTTCGCAAGTCTTTTATATCTAGCGATTGCATCCGCAATCACTGTCGAATATGCATGTCCGATATGCGGAACATCATTTACATAATAAATGGGCGTCGTAACATAAAAGGTATTTTCTGACAAATCCGTATCC
>JAIMBH010000035.1 GCA_023511485.1 Bacillota bacterium
GCACCTTAAGGTGCGGCCAGCAGTGTGCCCTTATAGGGCTAGTGCAAACCGCACCTTGAAGGTGCGGTTGTGATTATGCCTTTTTTATGCTTTTGATGGCTAAATTGAGGAGTGATGGTTGTTTTGTTGGATTGAGCCATAGCTCTTGCAATTTATAACAGCTTAAAATCGAGTTGCCAGATATCGTTGATTTAGTTAAAATCATAACGAAAAGGCATTTTACCAACCGAACACCTATCCCAACGTAAGCAATTTTAATGGAGGCGGCTTGTGAATCTAAGCAGGAAGTGGATTGTAGTCGTTATCTTAGCAGTAATTGCAATTATCGCTGTAGTAGGAGCAAGGCAGGTTCTTATTGCACGAAACTCTGGAGAACTTGATCAGAAGACACAGGAAGTATTAAGAGTAGCCATTAATGGTTGGACGATCAAGCATACGGCAAGATTAGCTTCAAACCAAGGAAAAACCAATGATATCAAGCAGGAACTAAAAAAATTCTACGACGATAAATCAGGTGCTTTAGCAAAGCAGCAACGTTATATAGATGCCTTAATAGCGGCCGATAAAGCGAAAAGCGAGAATAGCCTAAGCCTAAGCACCAATACACCGCTTCAGATTTTAGGGTTTAGGGTAACCGATGTAAAGGTAAAGGACGCGAGCATCAGCCGCAATAGTGCTGATATTACAGCAGAGATCGAATATTATATTCAATACGATACTCAACATGCGAATTACAGTGCGCTTGGAAAGAATACTTACAAGTTCAAGCTTAATAAAGAGAAGGATGGCTGGAAAATCGCTGCTGAGGATCTAGTTAGCGATGGCGAGGAATAGTGATACCGGACGATAAGCTTGAAGCTATATTGCCTGGTGGGTGATGTTTCGACATCAGTATTGACAGGTGTCAATTAGAAGATCCTGTTGACCAGGTTGAAAGCAACGAAAACTCTAAAAATCATATACCATCTGGATATATACGAAGTTGTGCTGTGTGCGGTGTCCCGTTAGAACATCTCGACAATGAAGAAACCCTTGCTTGCTACTTCTGCGGGGAGTTGTACAAGGCTCATATCTGGTGCCCTGAGGGACACTATGTATGTCAATCCTGCTATCAAATACCCATTTCAGGTTTTATTGAAGAGATAGTTAAGACAACCACATCAAAAGATCCCTTTGACCTGGCAACAACTATGATGGCACACCCCAGTCTTCCCGAGTGCTCGTGTGAGCATGCCTGGGTTTTTACTGCGGCTGTTCTGGTTGCAGTTAAAAATGAGGGTACACTGAAGGTAACTGAGGATGATATCTTTAACGCTCTAGAAGCCGTCAAGGAGCAAGCGATAACAAGTCTTGCGCACAGGACAGGCGTGTGCGGAATTATACCTGCGGTGGGGGTTGTATTTCATGTCGCCTACAAGGCGGACAATAGCAGGATTGAGAGAGATACAACAACAATGAAAGTTGTGGCTCAAGCAATCGATCATCTTGCCGAAAATGCCGATAATTGTATGTGTTGCAAAAGCGTAGTGTGGACGACAATGGAGCTCGTTGTTTCTCTATTGCACGCTAGATTCGGGGTAATGTTAGAGGGTTCTGCTGAAGATGTTGTTTGCCACCAAGTAGGCATGGTCAGCAATTGCAAGCCTTCGGCATGCCAATACAGTGTGTTGTTGCATTCATAAAGCTATCGGTATTTAGCCGAAGACCACTAGTTTAAGGTTAGCGAAAAGTTGGCGGCTAAATACTGATAGCTGATTGCTTTTTTGATCCGGGGTTAAAATGAGTAAATACGTGTGTTATGAAGGAAAAGATGTAACAGGCAAGTGTAACGGACCTTGCGAAGGTTGCAGCAGCTATGGCGTTGAAAGGCGCCTCTCCAACCGGCGAAAAAAAAGTTTCAGTTTTAGGCTGTTGGAGAGGCGCGAAGGTTTTGATAGGAGAAAGAACCACCTAGGGAAAAAGGGACTTTATCAAAGGGTATTCCGGCAGGGGGCTTATTATCTCAGGCACAATTATGCAAAACTAATCATACTTCTTATCTTGTTTAACATGTTAAACGTAGCAGATTTCATTTTCACGCTGAGGGCGCTCTCATACGGGTTTAGCGAAGGAAATCCTGTTATGAACATGCTGTTTACGGTAGGCCCGTCTGCAGCGGGCTTGTTTAAGTTTGCTCTCGCGGGTGTGATAACGGTTGCCATTTGGCTTTTCAGGAGATACAGGTTGGTACTCGAGTTTAGCATCTTTTTTCTTTTTGTTTATATGCTTTTGATTGCATACCATATCTACGGAACATTTGCGTACCATATTTATGGGTCGCAACTAGTGGATGGCTGCAAAGCACTGTTTTACTATTCTTAAGTATAACTATGAGGCGATAGCACAATATTCTTTCTTGGGTTTAGAGATAATTAATTTGGGTAAATCAATAGCGTACGGTGCGGCGAACTAATAGCATAAAGGGCCCGGACGCGGGCCCTTTATGCTATTTATAATGATATGAATCTTGGAAGTGGGGTGTTGGTTTTGGAAGACAATTCAATGGATAGCAATTTAATCAGACAAGCAGTTGATAAGAGCAGCGTAATCGCGGTTGTTGGGGCGTCCAACAACGAGAGTAAATATGGCTACAAGATATATAAAGACTTGAAAGAGGCCGGATATAAGGTTTACCCGGTCAACGCAAAAGAGCAGGAGATTCAAGGCGATAAAGCCTACCCAAATATAAGCAGCCTTCCAGAAAAACCTGATGTAGTGGATATAGTGGTGCCGCCCCAGGTGACCGAGAGGATTGTTGAGGAAGCGGCAGCCCTCGGAGTAGATATAGTCTGGATGCAGCCTGGCGCCGAGAGCGAAGTGGCTATCGAATATGCAAAGAAGCATGGGATACACGAGATTCATAATGCCTGCATAATGGTTGCAAGAAGAGCTTTCTAGTGGTTTACGATCGTCAGTTGGAAAGGGCTAGTAATCTACCAGGTACTTTACAGATTTTACCAGTGTAATTTTGCTAAAGTCTGGTAAATTCTTACCGATATTATACTGTATAAGGATCTGCCAGAATTAAATAGGAACTACCAGATACAGCCCCTTATCACTACGGTTTATTCTACAGCCCGCATTACTGTTCAAAGAAAGTAGGCCTCTGATCTCTGATAATTTAATTTTGTTTAATTGAACTTAAACTGCCGCAATGGAGTCCTAGGAGGTGCGCGCTATAGAATTATCGATAGCTGCCGTTGCTTGTTTGGCAGCATGTGGAATTATTTAATGGTTAAAGGCTGAGATGGCGGGGTGCAAGCTTTGAAAAGGAGTTTGAATGCGTAGGCTTTTGTTTGGGTTAGTCGCACTAATGTTTCTCAGTCATATACCGCAAGTTTCAGACCAGTTTAAGGAAGAGCAGCAGGGCATTGATGCTGCCTATCAAAAGGTAATAGGGTTATATAGTGCAGTATCCAAGACATACGATAATACTCGGAAAGACGTCAACGCGATTCAGCAAAGACTGGCACAAACCAAAGAAGACGTTGATAAAAGTTTGGCCTATACAGAGAAAGCGGGCAATAAAATGTCTGAAGCCTTAAGGCTGTTGGAGGTTTTTATTAACAGGGATCGCGATACCACTGAAACTCCGTCAAGATAGGGTAGAGAAACCTGGCAGAGAAGAATAAAGAGCGCCGGCCAAACTGGCCGGCGCTCTTTATTCTTCTTGCTATCAGCTTTAATACAAATAAGAAGCTTGCGATTTTACGCGGCCTCTTTATTAGGTTCGGGGTGACAATTAAGGATAGATTTGCTAGTCTACAACTTAGAGCTATCAGCTGTCAGTTTTTAGGGAAATAAACTGGTAGCCGATGAAAGCTGATAGCGGTAATCAATTTGAGGTGTTTTTGTGTTTGAGCCCCGGCTGTATCGCAATCAAGTTCTCTCGGAAGGTCTGCATACTTTTGAAGTAAAAGTTAACGAAACCGATCTACTTATAAGCGCAGGTCGTGACCTGGCGTCAGTCGCATACGATCTGGTACGCCGGTACCGAAGTCAGATTGAGGAATTCATCAGCAGGTACCCCGTCTTTCTAAAATCCTTTGCACCTGTAGAGATTCCGGAAAGCGCTCCGGAGATAGTCAGATCGATGGCTGATGCGGCAAAGTTAGCGGGAGTCGGTCCAATGGCCGCAGTTGCAGGAGCGATTTCAGAGTATGTTGGCAGGGACCTTCTTAAACACAGCGACGAGATTATCATTGAAAATGGCGGCGATATCTTTATTAAGACTAAAATCGACCGCAAAGTAGGCATATATGCTGGAGATTCTCCTATCAGTAATAAACTGGCTGTTTTGGTGAAGCCCGAAGATACTCCGCTTGGAATATGTACGTCTTCTGGAACTGTTGGGCACTCTACAAGCTTTGGAAGTGCAGATGCAGTTGTAGTTTTCTCAAAGAATACCTCTCTTGCAGATGCCACGGCTACAAAAATTGGTAATATTATCCACTCTAAAGACGACATAAAAGAGGCAATTCAGTTTGCCCAGAGTTTGCCTGGCGTTGAAGGTGTAATTATCATTGCTGATGGCAGTCTTGGGGGCTGGGGAAAATTTGAGTTTGTACAGCTTAGAAACCAAACGGATATCCACTAACAAAATACTTTTTATTAGTGTAAGTTGTAGACTGGTAAAGTAGGACTACTACGAATTATAATATCTGTTAGATGGCAAACTCAAGCGGCTTCCGCTACTGGGGTTAGTTGCTTTTTGCATATAGCAGGCTCCTAAGTTTGCTAGTTATTGAAACTTAGGGGCAAGGACAATAATGGTTTTGGCACTAGATGTCGTATCGTTTTAGGAGGATAGCCACATGGAAGATATGCGAACTCCTGGAGCGCAAAATCCTGAGACGAGTAATCCTCAGGTGAATGATGTTGAGCTACGGGCACGCCTTGAAACTAGAAGGCATAGGCGGCGTCGGGCTGTCAGGTGGAATTACAAGCGCATTGCTATTGCTTTGCTCGCTCTGTTTGTTATATCGGCAGCTGCTATCTACGGCGGAATTAGTCTTGCGCATTGGTTAAGTAAGCCGCCGGAAAAAGAGAAAGTGGCCGTAAAACCAAAAAAGGTAACCCCGCCTACTGTCAATAAAGAAGTATCTTCTACAGAGAAAAAAGACCCCGGCTATATCGAGCACACGGTTAAACCTGGCGATACGCTCTATGCCATAGCGTTAAAGTACAACACGACTGTGGATAAGATAAGGGAGCTTAATAACATACCTGAAGGCAACAACAACCTTCAGGTCGGTACAGTCTTAAAAATCCCGACTAAAGAGAGTAAACATTCTGGGGGAGAAGCTACTGGTGAATCGCCAGAAGAGCAAGCGCAAGATATGCAGGCAACAGAACGGCCAAGTACAGTGACTATAAAACCGTCTTCAAAGGAAATTGTAAGGGGCCCGAGCACTTCCAGGAAAGTTGCGCTCACCTTTGATGCGGGCTCTGACAGCGAAGCTACTCCTCAGATACTTAAAGCCTTAAAAGACGCGAATATAAAAGCGACTTTTTTCCTAACTGGAAAATGGGTTGATGAAAACCCCGCCCTTGTTAAGCAAATTGCAAATGAGGGGCACCTGATTGGGAATCATACAGACTCTCATCCCGATCTGGTCAAGAAAAAGGATGCTGAGATTGTAAAAGAACTTGCAAAGGCTGAGGAAAAGATAAAGGCGACGGCGGGTATAAGTAGTAAGCCGCTCTTTAGGGCACCGTATGGTTCTCGCGATGCCAGAGTCCTGAGAGTTGCTGCTGAATCGGGATATCGGTCTATCTACTGGACTGTAGATTCTCTGGATTGGAAGCCATCGATGACGCCGGATCAAGTCAGGAACAGAATTCTTGCAGCGCTAAGCAACGGCTCTATCATTCTTGAACACTGCGGGAGCAAGCAATCGGCCAAAATATTGCCCCAGCTGATCAAGGATATAAAGAGTCGAGGGTACGAGATAGTAACAGTACCGGAATTGTTTGCAGAGTAAATCTAAATAGCAGTAGGATTTGGCATTGCCTGGCATTGGCAAAAATAATTTTAACTAAGAATTGGAAGAGGTGGACCCCGCCTCTTCTTGTTTATGTTCGATATTTAACTCAGGCTAACTCAGTATTTATAGGCTAACTAAGTATTTAGCTTGCGAGCAGATATGAGTTAGAATTGAATTAGTTGCGGAGCTCTGAACGAATCCGGAGGGATTATAATCAAACAAACCGCAAATATTGCACGACGAGTTGAAGAGTTAAGAAAAAGCATAAATTACCATAATTACCGGTACTATGTCCTGGATGCGCCGGAAATATCGGATGCCGAGTTTGATGAGCTAATGCGCGAACTTATGGAAATCGAAAAAGCGCATCCAGAGCTTATAACACCGGACTCACCTACGCAAAGAGTTGGAGCAGAACCGTCTAATGCTTTTAAGCCTGTGAGGCACAGGTCAAGGATGATGAGCCTTGCCAATGCATTCTCCTTTGCAGAGCTTGCCGCTTTCTTTAATCGTATAGGCAACGACCTTGTGGATGACCAAATAGAGCTCGTATGCGAGCTTAAGGTGGATGGAGTTGCCGTATCGCTTGTTTATGAGCGCGGCCTGTATGTGAGCGGGGCAACCCGGGGAGACGGTGACGTTGGCGAAGATATAACATTAAACGTTAAGACAATCCAATCTGTCCCGCTTAGGCTTTTGCTTGACCCGGCTCCGGATATTCTGGAGGTGCGCGGTGAGGTATACCTATCAAAAGAGCAGTTCGAGCAGATAAATAAAGAGCGTGAAGAGTTGGGGCAGTCTCTTTTTGCAAACCCACGAAATGCGGCGGCAGGGTCTTTAAGACAACTTGACCCCAAAGTCACGGCCAGGAGAAATCTCGACATATTTGTTTATGGATTGGGGTATGTATCGGGGGTTGATTTTGGCGGCCATTGGGAATCGCTTAACTATTTGAAGGCTGCCGGGTTGAAAGTAAGCCAGTATGTAAAGAAAGTTAACTCAATAAATGATGCGTATGAATACTGCGAATACTGGCAGGAGAGGCGCCACTTGCTGCCCTTTGAGATCGATGGCGTCGTTATAAAGGTGAACTCATATAACCAGCAGGAGAAGCTTGGCACAACAAGCAAAGCTCCGCGCTGGGCGATTGCTTACAAGTTCCCGGCCGAGCAAAGGACAACGAAACTCTTAGGTATCGAGTTAAACGTGGGCAGAACAGGGGCGGTGACCCCGACAGCGGTACTTGAGCCCGTTATAATCGCTGGCTCAACGGTAAGCAGAGCGACGCTTCATAATGAGGACGAGATAAGGCGCAAGGACATAAAAATTGGCGACTATGTAATCGTCCAGAAAGCCGGAGATGTTATCCCTGAGATAGTTGCGCCTGTTGTTAGTAGGCGTAATGGGACCGAGAAGGATTTTATCATGCCGCGCGAGTGTCCGGTTTGTGGTGGAGAGGTTGTGCGCCCCGACGGTGAGGCGGTTGCAAGGTGCGTCAACATTAACTGCCCGGCAGTGATTTTTGAGCATGTCATCCATTTCGCCAGCCGTGGGGCAATGGATATCGAAGGTCTTGGCGAATCGGTTGCACGGCAGCTTCTTGACAAGGGCATGATAAAGGATGTCTCAGATATCTATTATCTGGATAAAAACAGTCTGCTTGATATTAAACATTTCGCAGACAAAGCAGCCGATAATCTATACAATGCAGTGCAAAGGTCAAAGAACAGACCCCTCTCAAGGCTTCTATTTGCCCTTGGCATAAGGCATGTCGGCTCGCATGTCGCTGAAGTACTTGCCGATAGCTTTGGCTCAATTGATGCTTTGTCTTGCGCTAAGCCTGGGGACTTAATAACTATTCCTGAGATCGGTCCTAAAATTGCCGAGAGCATCATCGAGTTTTTCCGTGAAGAGCGAAACAGAAATATGGTGGAGAAGCTGCGCCGGGCTGGCGTTAAGATGGAGCAGGATAAAACTGCAAAAGAAACAGGGTCGGCAGAGCAGAAATTTGCGGGCAAGACGTTTGTCTTTACTGGTGCGCTTACCCAATTTACCCGGAGCGAGGCGGAGGAAATAGTAAAATCCATGGGTGGTAAGGCTTCATCCAGCGTTAGCAAAAAGACTGATTATGTGGTAGCGGGTGAGAGTCCCGGCAGCAAGTACGATAAAGCAAAGTCTTTGGGGGTAAATATTATCACAGAAGACGATTTCAAGAGGCTGATTAGTGAATAGCATAGATACAAACAAAGCAGACAAAGCCAGAGAGGAAAAAGTTCCATGGACGATTAGCGATGCGCTAATCGCTTTGGTTTTGTTTTTTGTGGTTCAGGGCGTTGTCTTTTTTGCAGCCTCGCTTTTAGGCACATTTCTCCCAAGGGTTTATGTGCTTGTTGCCGCGTTTTTTATTACTTACCTTGCTATATTTCTTATTATCTTATATCTGGCGAAAGGCATAAGGAAGGCTTCCTGGGATACCCTGGGCTTCAGGCCATTTAACTTTTTTCGGGGTCTTGGGTCTGCCGCCACTCTTTTTTTTGCGGCCTTGGTAGTCAATTACATTTATACATTGATTATTATAGAACTTGGTTACTCGCCGCCCGAGGACCTAGTAAGGAGAATTCCACAACTATTTGGCAGAGGTACCGCCGGGTTCATATTAGCAGTGGTGGTTGTCGGTCTAATTGCCCCCATAGTTGAGGAAACCCTTTTCAGGGGCTTCATGTATCCTGCTTTCAGGCAGAGGTTTGGTGTTGTTGCTGCCATGCTTATAACCAGTTTTCTTTTTGCTATCGCGCACGGAATCCTGCTCATGGTCCTTCCCATTGTGGTGCTGGGGGTGGCTTTGGCTTACCTTTATCAGGCAACAGATTCCCTTGGACCTCCTATAATGCTGCATTCGCTTAATAACCTGTTCTCGATTGTTTTGGTATACTATGCTAGAAACTAGATGCTAAAGACCAGGGCAGACTTGAGGGTCTGGAGCGAAACTCGAGGATAGTTTCTTCTAGGTTTAAGCATAATCTCGTTATAATATATAATTTCAATCTAGTTTCCGCTTTTTAGAAACGGAGGTTAGTATGGCAATTAGCAAGAAGGAAGTAAGGCATGTTGCGTGGCTTGCCAGGCTTGACTTGACCGATTCCGAGGTGGAGAAGTTTACTGAGCAACTGGATGTCATCCTTGAGCATGCCGGAAAGATCTCGGAACTTGATGTAGCACATGTACCGTCTACGTCGCACGCAATACCGCTTAAAAACGTGCTTCGTGATGACAAAGTCGGGGTTTGCCTGACTCCTGAAGAGGCTCTATCGAACGCCCCAAAAAAAGAGGGGCAGGCATTCGTAGTGCCGAGAATCGTTTAAACGACGAACTGATCGTGTGCCAAGGCCTGGAAGTGTCAAAGTGGCTGGCTCAAAGAAAAAGGCTTTGGCCTTTGAAACGTTGGCACACCAAAACTTAACCCGGAGGGTTGTATGGAACTTTATCAAATGACAATCCATGAACTGAGTGAAAAGCTTGCAGTAAAAGAGGTAAGCGCAAAAGAGATTGCCGAGAGCGTCTTTGCGCGGATAGATAGCGTTGAGGATAAGGTTAAGTCTTATCTTACACTTACCAGGGATATCGCGATGGAGCAGGCGGAAAGAGTAGACAAAAAAATCGCCAACGGTGAAAAGGTGGGGCCCTTGGCCGGTATCCCAACTGCGATAAAAGATGTTATGTGCACAAAAGGAGTCCGTACGACTAGTGGGTCAAAAATCCTCGACAATTTTATTCCTGTCTATACCGCGACCGCTGTTCAGAACCTTCTCAATGAGGGGATAGTGATGACCGGCAAGACTAATATGGACGAGTTTGCCATGGGTTCTTCAACGGAAAATTCTGGATTTTTTACGACCCGCAATCCATGGGATTTAGAAAGGGTTCCCGGTGGCTCAAGCGGGGGCTCGGCCGCAGCGGTTGCCGCTGAAGAGGCTATCTTCTCACTGGGTTCTGATACCGGCGGCTCAATAAGGCAGCCTGCCGCACTTTGCGGGATCGTCGGGATGAAGCCGACTTACGGCCTGGTTTCAAGATACGGGCTTATTGCCTTTGCTTCGTCTCTTGATCAGATAGGGCCATTTACTAAAGATGTTACCGATTGCGCACTTGTCCTGAACTATCTGGTTGGGCACGATTCGATGGACTCGACATCCGTGACAATAGATAAGCCCGACTATACCAAGTCGCTCATAAACAATCTTAAAGGGGTAAAGATTGGTGTTCCTAAAGAACTGATGACTGAGGGCATTGATTCTGACGTTAAAAAGGCGGTCGAAAACGCGCTGGAAATATTGTCGAAAAATGGTGCAATTGTTGCTGAAACTTCCCTGCCGCATCTTGAATACGGTCTGTCGGCTTACTACATTATTGCACCGGCAGAGGCAAGCTCAAACCTTGCAAGATTTGATGGTGTAAGATACGGCTACCGGGTGCCTGATCCTGAAGACTTGATGGACATGTATATGCGAACCCGTTCCGAAGGTTTTGGTGACGAGGTTAAAAGAAGGATTATGCTTGGCACTTATGCTTTAAGTGCGGGTTACTATGAGGCCTATTATGGTAAGGCCCAGAAGGTAAGGACTCTTATCAGCCGCGACTTTAGCAGGGCTTTTGAGGAGTTTGATGTTTTAGTTTCTCCAACTTCGCCGACAACGGCATTTAAGATTGGTGAGAGAGTAGCTGACCCGCTGCAGATGTATCTGTCGGACATATGTACAATACCGGTAAATCTCGCGGGTTTACCTGGAATCTCGGTACCTTGTGGTATCGTTAACGGATTGCCGGTAGGGTTGCAGATAATAGGCAAAGCGCTGGGTGAGGAGATGCTGCTGCGGGTTGCCTATAGTTTTGAGCAGAGCTTTGAATGGAGCGAGAAACCGAGACTAGAGACTAGAGACTAGAAACTAGAAACTAGAGATGAAGGTCTAGAGTGTGGGCTTAAAAAGATAAGAGACTTAAAAAGATAGTTTTATCTAGCCTCTAGTTAGGACCGGTAGGTCTGGTCTAGTTTCTAGTATCTAGATAGGAGGCAAAATGGAATACGAGAGTGTTATTGGCTTAGAGATACATGTTGAACTTGCGACTGAGAGTAAGATGTTTTGCAGCTGCAGTACATTGTTTGGCGAGGCGCCAAACACGCAGACCTGCCCTGTATGTCTTGGGATGCCCGGTTCATTACCAGTTGCAAACGCTAAAGCGGTTGAGTATGTCATAAAATCAGGTCTTGCGCTTGGCTGCGATATAAACCTCTACAGCCTGTTTCATCGCAAGAACTATTTCTACCCGGATATGCCGAAGAATTACCAGATATCTCAATACGATCAGCCATTATGTATCGATGGCCATATCGATCTTGATATGGACGATTACCAGACAAGAATCGGTATCACGAGGATTCACCTGGAAGAGGACACCGGTAAGTTGATTCACGTTGGCGGGGCTGGGAGGATTGCTGGAGCTGAGTATAGCTTGGTCGACTTTAACCGTGCAGGGGTTCCATTGATGGAGATAGTATCCGAACCGGACATACGAACTCCAGAGGAGGCCAAGGCATACGCACAAAAGCTCAGGGCGATACTTTTGTCTCTTGGGGTGTCTGATGTCAGTATGGAAAAGGGTTCTATGAGGGTAGATGCAAACGTGTCTGTCAGGCCGAAGGGGTCGACCGAGCTTGGCATAAAGACGGAGTTGAAAAACCTTAACTCGTTCAGATCGCTTCAAAGAGGGCTAACCTATGAGATTGAGCGCCAGATAAAAGCCCTTAAAGAGGGTAGGCTGGAGGAAATTGTTCAGGAGACTCGCCATTGGGATGAGAGCAGAGGTGTAACAAGCACGCTAAGAACCAAGGAGTATGCCCACGATTACCGTTACTTCCCGGATCCAGACCTTGTTCCTATGGAATTTACTGTTGAATACATAGAGCATTTAAGATCGCAGTTACCCGAGCTCCCAGACGAGCGCAAGCAAAGATTTATAGTTGAGTATAGTTTGCCGGTTCATGATGCAAGCCTGCTTACTAGCAGTAAGGCTATGGCGGATTTCTTTGAGGAGACGGTCAAACTTTATAAAGGGGATCCAAAAGCGGTTGCGAACTGGATGCTTGGCGATATGTCTTATTATCTAAACACCGAGGGTTTGGAGATTGATGAGACTGCAGTAACACCGAAGCATCTTGCTGAGTTGCTTAAACTAATCGATAAAGGTGTTATCAGCGGCAAGATAGCCAAAGAAATATTCCCGGAGATGTTTGAAACGGGCAAATTACCGCAAGTTATCGTTGAAGAAAAGGGCATGACTCAGATTAGCGATGAAGGTGAGATTGCAAAAATTGTTGATTTGGTGCTTGAAGAAAACGCTTCTGCGGTTGAAGAATATCGCTCTGGTAAGGAGCGGGCATTCGGTTTTCTGGTCGGCCAGGCCATGCGGTTGACCAGAGGTCGCGGTAACCCACAACTTATAAATAAGATACTAAGAGAGAAATTGCAGTCTGGCATCAGCAAATAACCTCAAGTTTATCCAAAATTTACAAAGCGCCGTAAAGCGTGATAGCTGTACGCTTTATGGGTATGTTTATTAGGGGCACAAGCGTTAGTAGCTATCAATTAAGCCCGCGATAGTATAGTATTCCTATCTAACACGTATATAATTTACTATTGGGAAGAGCTGGGAGCAGCGGGTGGCAGAGTGGGAAGCGCGCTTAACAAGAAAAAGTAGAATTAGGATGGCTCTGCTTATAATTGGGGCAGGCATTCTGTATTGGGTGCTGGATGCTTTTGTCCAGACCTTTTTTCTTGGTGGGGGCAGCTTCATTGAGTTTCTAATCCGTCCGGATTTGCATTCCATATGGATACGCTTCTTCTTTGTGTTTGCGGTCTTTGTTTTTACCCTCTTATATAATCAGCGCAAGCTTGTTGAAGAGAGATTGAAGCTTTTCATGGAAGCTGTAGAGGAAGCCCCAGATGGAGTCCAGATTGCCGACCTTGGTGGACATATTCTCTACTCAAACAAAGCAGTTGAACGCATTTATGGTTATCCTCCAGAAGAATATTATGGAAAACACGTCAATGAGATGAATGCAGATCCAGAGTTTGCAAGCAAAGTCATCATTCCGAGTATCCAGGAGACCGGCTCCTGGTCTGGAGAGCTTATGGTAAAACACAAAAACGGGTCGATATTTCCAATCTATTTGAACACTTCCATGGTAAGAGACAAAAGAGGCCGCCCTATAGCCATGATTGGGGTCATTCGCGACATTACCGAGTCCAAGAGGCGCAGAGAACTGAGCGATGCCTTAAACGAGATAAACGCTGCCATAAACTCGACACTAGATTTCGATGAGATAATGCAAAGGGTAATTGTGGAAGCAACTAAAGCGATACATGCCGTGTCGGCAGGTATCGCTTTGCGTGAAGCTGATAGATGGGTGATAAAGTATGTCTATGGAATGCCAAAGGAATTTATTGGAACTAAACTAACTGACGACAAATTTAAACTCTCTGTTGCGGCGACAAAGACAAAGGCGCCGGTTGTTGTAAACGATGTTACTAAAGACGATAGGGTTGACCCTGAAATCATGGCTATGTTTGGGTTTCGCGCAATAATGATCGTGCCACTATACGTTAAGGATGAGGTTATCGGAACAATGGCTTTTCTCCGTAGCTCAAGCGATATACCGTTTACCGAGGCCGAGGTTGATTTTGCAGGTAAACTGGCGGTATCAGTATCTCTTTCCCTGCAGAATGCTAGCCTTTATGAAACGGAACACCGGGTTTCTCAGACGTTGCAGGAAGCGATACTTACAATGCCTCAGGAAGTACCGGGTATTGAGTTTGGTTATTTTTATCGCTCAGCTACTGGCGCAGTAAAAGTCGGCGGCGACTTTTACGATTTGTTCGAGCTTGAGCACGGCCGGGTCGGCATCGTAATAGGGGATGTCTCGGGCAAGGGCTTAGAGGCTGCGACGTTGACATCTCTAGTCAAAAACACCATTAAGGCGTATGCTTATCAGAATGAAGATCCCGCTCTGGTTATAACTAAAACCAACACTGTCGTAAAAGATGCATCTGCTCCTGCTGTATTTGTAACGGTATTTTTTGGTATCCTGGATACGGCTAATGGCCATCTCATCTATTGCAGTGCCGGCCATCCCCCTGCAATAGTCAAGAGAGTCAGCGGTGGCATATCTCTTCTTGCTACTACCTCCCCGGCTATCGGAGCGTTTGCAGGCGTTAAGTATACCAATAGCGAGATCACTCTTGAGAAGGACGATATGCTGGTACTTTATACAGATGGCGCTATCGAGGCAAGACGAGGTGCTGATTTTTTCGGCGAGGAACGGTTAATAGAGCTTGTAAAAGGGTTAAAACCTATGTCGGCAAAGGGATTGCCTCAGCTTATTTTCAACGGCATTATAGGCTACACCGGCGGGAAGTTATCAGATGATTTGGCCTTAATGGTAGTTACTATGAAAGGCATGGCAAAAAGATAGAGATACTGCATTTTTTGGGCTAAATACCTGCATTACGCGTACAGCTGGTCTAAAACCTAGACCGACAGGACCTGTTTGTCCTGCTAATCATCTGGAATCTATCAATTGCTTGTGCTATAATCATGTTAAATTTTGAACGTATGGGGTTTTAGCGTGTGGAAGTTGCCCGGGGCAACGGTGTTAATTCTTGCCTTAACCCGCGTTTATCCTCTAAAATAGTAATCTGCAGCTAGTATTTAGCAATATATTCCAATGGCGGAATCTTCAGCCTGGGTTTGGAGGTAGTATCTTGACTGAGAAGAAATTAGAAAGCTTCGATTTGCAGCATTCATATGCAGATGTCGACCCATCGAATATTAAAATTGACGACACCACTCTTCGTGACGGTGAGCAGACGGCGGGTGTGGTTTTCTCAAACCATGAGAAAATAAGGATTGCGCAGCTGCTTGATCAGGTAGGTGTAGATCAGATTGAGGCCGGAATCCCAGCAATGGGCGGTGACGAAAAGGCTGTCATTAAGGAAATTGCAAGTCTTGGCCTTCGCGCTAGCGTTCTAGGATGGAATAGGGCAGTTATAAGCGATATCCAGCACTCTATCGACTGCGGAGTAGATGCGGTCGCTATCTCTATTGCTACCTCTGATATTCACATCGAACATAAGCTAAAGAAAAACCGTCAGTGGGTTATAGATAGCGTTGTTGAGTCCGTTAAGTTTGCCAAAGAACATAACCTTTATGTGTCGGTTAACGCTGAGGATGGATCCCGAGCTGATTTTGACTTTATGGTTGAATTTGGCCTTGCTGCCAAAGAGGCCGGTGCAGATCGTCTGCGTTTTTGCGACACCATTGGTGTCTTAGATCCCTTCCAGACATTTAGCGTTATAAGGAAGCTTAAGCTTGCAACCGGCATAGACATAGAAATGCATACGCATAACGACTTCGGTATGGCGACAGCAAACGCTCTAGCCGGTGTTAAAGCTGGTGCTACCTGGGTTAATACAACCGTTAACGGCCTGGGTGAGCGCGCAGGAAACGCTGCTCTTGAGGAAGTTGTCATGGCGATGAAATATCTTGGGCATATTGACCTTGGCTTTAAGACCGAGATGTTCCGTGAGTTATCCGAGTATGTAGCAAGGGCATCAGCCAGGACTATCCCAATTTGGAAGGCTATTGTTGGCACAAACGTTTTTGCCCATGAATCTGGCATCCACGCCGATGGCATAATAAAGAATCCTAAGACCTACGAGGTATTCTCTCCAGAGGAAGTAGGTCTTGAGCGTCAGATAGTTATTGGCAAGCACTCTGGGTCAGCGGCAATTGTGAATAAGTTTAAAGAGTTTGGCGTAGAGATTGACCCAATAGCAGCCCAGGAAATCCTTGCCGAGGTAAGAAGAGTTGCCGTTGAACTGAAACGTTCTCTTTTTGATAAAGAGCTGATGTATATCTACCAGGATTATGTGCGTAAAACCGGGAAGGGGGTTTCGGCCCGCATTGAGTAAGACGATTGTTGAAAAGATTCTAAGCGAGCATAGCGGAACCGATGCCTACGCCGGAGACATAGTAGTGGCCGATATAGATGCGGCTCTTGTCCAGGACGGTACTGGACCTCTTGCGGTGCAGCAGCTTCAAAAACTGGGGATGGAAAAAGCTGCGAAGCCAGAGCGTACGGTGCTTTTTATTGACCATGCGGCTCCAAGTCCGAGAAAAGAACTTTCAAATGCCCACAAGATCCTACGCGACTTTGCGGCAAAGACCGGAGCTATTCTCTCCGATATCAACGAGGGTGTTTGTCACCAGCGGATGGTTGAGGACTATATGAATCCGGGTGAAGTCCTGATCGGTGCTGATTCTCACACCTGCACTGCCGGTGCGCTAGGTGCATTTGCGACTGGCATGGGCTCAACTGATGTGGCAATTGGTATTGCTTCTGGCAAGACCTGGCTGAGAGTTCCTGAGACATTCAAAGTGTATGTGACCGGCGAGTTTAAAAAAGGTGTTTATCCAAAAGATTTAATACTTCACTTTATTGGAATGATAGGGGCAGATGGTGCAACGTATAAAGCACTTGAATTCTGCGGACCAGCTGTAGATGCGATGGATATGTCAGGCAGATTTACTCTTGCCAATATGGCAGTCGAAGCAGGTGCAAAGGCCGGCCTTTTTGCATCCGATGAGACGACAAGGAGATATCTTGAAGAGAGGGGTCGTGGGGATAAATGGCGGAGGGTTGTGGCTGATCCCGATGCGACCTACGAAGAGGTTTTTGAGATAGACGTGTCCGAACTTGAGCCGACCATATCCTGCCCGCATACGGTTGATAATACAAAAACCGTTGGAGAGGTTGCAGGTACAAAGATTGACCAGGTGCTTATTGGGACTTGCACAAATGGTCGAATCGAGGATTTGCGAATCGCTGCCAAAATACTCGAAGGAAAAACCCGCAACCCAAATACCAGGCTTCTCATTTGCCCGGCATCGGCAGATGTCTATCTAAAAGCAATTGAGGAGGGGCTCATTGCTAAGTTTATTGCTGCTGGTGCTGCTATCGTTAATCCTGGTTGCGGCGCGTGCGTTGGCGTTCACGCGGGAATTCTCGGAGACGGTGAGGCATGCCTTGCGACACAAAACAGGAACTTCCAGGGTAGGATGGGCAATCCTGAAGGATTTATATATCTAGGCTCCCCAGCGGTTGCTGCTGCAACGGCGATCGAGGGAACCATCGCCGACCCGAGGAAGTATTTGTAGTAACGACGAATTGCAAATGTTAAATGACGAACTATTTTTTAACGTAGGGCAGGGTTTTAGCCCGGCCAGGCAACTGCATGATTAATCGGTGGCGTCATTGCGAGGAGCAAGCTGGTAGGCGAGCGATGTGACAATCTTGAAATAAATCTTGAGGTGCATAAATGCAAATAAAAGGTAAAGCATTCAAATTTGGAGATAGTATAAGCACAGACCATATAGCTCCAGGAAGGCTATTTCACTTAAGGACTAACCTACCGGAGCTCGCAAAACATGTACTTGAGGATGCCGATCCGGAGTTTGCCAGCAAAGTTCAGCCGGGAGACTTTGTCGTTGCTGGCAAGAACTTTGGTTTAGGCTCAAGCCGTGAGCATGCACCGACCATAATTAAGCTTGCCGGAGTTGGTGCGGTCCTTGCACAATCATTCGCACGTATCTTCTATCGTAACGCCATCAACGTGGGTTTACCGGTTCTCATCTGCGACACCACCCAAATTGATCAAGGCGACGAACTTGAGGTAGATGTGGGCAAAGGCGAGATCAAAAACATAACTAAGGGTATAGCAATCCAGGCAAAATCATTGCCGGCTGTTATGATAAAGATTCTAAATGATGGCGGTCTATTGGAGCACTTCCGCAAACACGGCGGGTTTGCGTTAGACGCCTAGCTAGAGACTAGAAACTTGAGACTAGAGGCTAGGCCTTGGGTTTAGAATGTCTAGAATATAAGTAAATTCAGGCGGACTTTAGGTCCGCCCTCTTTTGGAATATTAAGCAAGGGACAGGTGAGAAGATTTGCACACGATTACTATGATTCCCGGAGATGGGATAGGGCCGGAAATATCTGAGGCCATGCGCCGCGTGGTCGAATCGACCGGCGTTAAAATCGAATGGGATATCCAGGAGGCCGGAGCCGATGTCATGGACAAATACGGCACTCCGCTTCCCGACCAGGTTATCGAGTCCGTAAGGCGAAACAAAGTTGCTATCAAAGGCCCAATTACGACACCGGTAGGTAGCGGTTTTAGAAGTGTAAATGTTGCTCTTCGCAAAGAGCTTGACCTGTATGCAAATCTTCGGCCGGCTTATAGCTTAAAGGGTGTTAAGAGTCGGTATGAAGATATCGATTTGATAATTGTGCGCGAAAACACCGAGGACCTATACGCCGGCATCGAGTTTGAAGAGGGAAGCAAAGACGCTAAAGACTTAATCGAGTTCTTAAAATCCCGCGGACAGAAAATGAGATTTGAAGACGCCGGCATTAGTATAAAACCTATCTCGATTAGCGGTACCGAGCGAATCGTTAAATTTGCCTACGAGTATGCACGCCGCGAGGGACGAAAGAAAGTTACCGCAGTGCATAAAGCAAACATTATGAAGCACTCAGACGGTCTCTTCCTTCGTGTATCAAGAGAAGTTGGTGAGAAGTATCCCGATATCGAAACCGAAGACAGAATAGTTGACAACATGTGCATGCAGCTTGTGCAGAAGCCCGAGCTGTACGACGTGCTGGTGTGCCCTAATCTTTACGGTGATATTTTAAGCGATCTCTGCGCCGGCCTTGTTGGCGGCCTTGGAATGGCTCCAGGCGCAAATATCGGCGAAGAACACGCTGTTTTTGAGCCGGTACATGGAAGCGCCCCGAAATACGCGGGTCAAAACAAAGTAAATCCAAGCGCGCTTATCTTAACGAGCGTTTTGATGCTTAAGCATATCGGTGAGAGGGAAGCCGCAGACAGGGTATTCAGCGCGACTCGAGAAGTCATCGCCGAGGGCAAGCACGTAACTTACGACCTTGGCGGCAGTGCTACTACATCAGGCATGGCGGATGCGATTATTGATAAAATACAGTCATAGGATTTTTCTAAAGAAAGGTTAATTTTTCCTAGCGGAAAAATTTCTGTATATTGGTACAGCCGTTAAACTTTTGCCCGTTAAAAGTAGTACCGCTTATGTATGTGTCTATGTCGCTCCCTTGCAAACCCAGGTTTTGAACTTCGAAGCACAAGAGCAGGTCTTCCAATCCATCCTTGTTTATATCTACGTACTTTTTACTGACATTACAAATCGGCTCTCCTGCAATTGCAACGGTTCTACAGTCAATGGTTGTCGCATCAAGGTCTGTGCTGCTTATGATGGCTGTATATAGCTTATTATCCCCGAGACAGTTTTGCTCAGACACAATATCTTTGATAGCTTCTTTACTTTCTTCTTTTATTTCAGCCGTCGGCTGGGAGATGGTCAGGGTTGTATTTGAATTCTGAGTAATCGATACGGAACTGCGGCTATTTGAAGAACTTGAACTGCTGCTATAACTTGACGACTTGTTGCTAACGCTAATACTAACGTTTGCCGAGGAAGGATATGTGTAATTAAAGCTGCTGTCATTTTCTGTACTTGACCATTCAACCTTGCCGGCATCACCCTCTATTTTCACCGATGTATTGGACTCAGATTTACCTTCTGTTGAAGACGAGTGGTTTTCAACCGAGACCGTGCAACTTCCGCTTGCAGTGGATGGAGAGCTATCTTGTGTAGAGTTAGTGCTTGAATCTACACCAAGCTCTTCAGATAAGGAGCAATTATCCTCGCTCTGGCGCAAGGGTTCTTTGCCGGTTGTATCTGAGCAGGCCAGTGCAGCAACGTAACCAGCACCAAGCACAACTATGGAAATCCCAATAAGCAATAATACTCTCTTCATATCCTGGTCATATTTTTAAATGGCCCGTTACTTACAATACTGCGTTTTATTTTTTGCCCCAGTTTCGGGCGCCTGAAACATATATTTATACCAATCTATATAAATATTTATAGGTGATTGGTAAAAATTGCTACTTGTGGTTTTGCTGTGCATTTATGGTCTTGTACATATTGACACCCGAGCATGCGTTCTGTATAATTCCATCTAATATTCTCCGAGCAGGGAAAATAGAATTGCTTACAAGGGATAAAGGCTATGAAGGGGAGTAGTAGACTTTCTAACTATTTGAGCGAGCCGGGGGTGGTGTGAAGCCCGGTATAGGATGGAAGTTGAACGTCGCCCTGGAGCCAGCCATCTGAAAAGCGTAAAACGCCTAGTAGTTTGGCTCGTGGCCCACGTTACGGGCAACAAGAGCAGCAGGCCTGATATGTTTAATTTGTAGTTGGCGTGCTGAATTTGGGTGGTACCGCGTGAGAATCCTCTCGTCCCATTGGGATTGAGAGGTTTTTTGTTTTTTAGCCGATAAATAGTGAAGTAAAGTTACTTAAGTTACCAGTTAACAGTGCTGCAGTTAATATTTCTTATTCGCAGCACTAGAGCACTGTTAACTGCAGCACGGAACCCGGAGGTTTTAATGGCGTACAGAAGTGACGAGGTAAAAAAAGGAATTGTTAGAGCACCGCACAGGTCGCTCCTCAAAGCGACCGGTTTGACAGATGAGGAGATCCGTCGCCCGTTAATAGGTATTGCGAACTCTGCAAATGATATTATTCCGGGCCATATCCATCTGGACAAGATTGCTGAAGCTGTAAAAGCTGGTGTTCGTATGGCAGGCGGAACGCCACTTGAGTTTTCAACAATAGGCATATGCGATGGCATTGCTATGAACCATCCCGGCATGAAATACTCGCTTCCCAGCAGGGAGATCATTGCAGATTCGGTTGAGTTAATGGTTGAGGCCCATCGCTTTGACGCACTCGTTTTAATTCCTAATTGCGATAAGATCATACCTGGTATGCTTATGGCTGCGGCAAGGATAAATATCCCTACCGTAGTGGTAAGTGGCGGACCAATGCTTGCCGGCAAATACCGGGGCAAAGAAATTGATCTTATCAGTGTTTTTGAAGCTGTCGGTTCTGCAACCGCAGGAAAGATGACTAAAGAAGAACTAAACGAGTTCGAATCCTGCGCATGCCCGACATGCGGGTCATGTGCCGGCATGTTTACCGCAAACACAATGAATTGCCTAACTGAAGCTTTGGGTATGGGCTTGCCCGGCAACGGCACGATTCCGGCCCCATTCTCTGAAAGGATAAGGCTTGCTAAGCAGGCCGGCACAGCGGTCATGAATCTCTTAGAAAAAGGGATAACGCCGGATAAGGTCATGACAGAGAAGTCATTCAAAAACGCACTGGCTGTTGACATGGCGCTTGGTGGATCGACCAATACCATGCTTCACCTTGCGGCGATCGCCCACGAAATGGGTGTCAGGTTTGACCTTAACACAGTTGACAAGATTAGCATGACGACGCCGAATCTTTGCAAGATAAGTCCGGCGGGCCACCATCATATAGAAGACCTTTACTTTGCGGGCGGCATCATGGCTGTCATGGCTGAATTAAGTAAAGGCAAGCACCTTAGCACCAATGTCATGACGGCAACAGGCAAGACTCTTGGCCAGAACCTAAAAGGTGTTAAAGTCCTTAACACAGATGTTATCCGTCCGCTTGATAAGCCGTATTCAAAGACAGGTGGACTTGCGATACTTTTTGGCAATCTTGCTCCAGATGGAGCTGTTGTAAAGCAATCTGCCGTTAAAGAGAGTATGCTCAAGCATTCCGGTCCTGCAAAAGTGTTTAACAGTGAGGATGCGGCGACTAAAGCTATCCTTAGCAAGAAGATAAAGCCGGGCGATGTTGTTGTCATCCGTTATGAGGGTCCAAAGGGAGGCCCGGGCATGCGTGAGATGTTAACGCCAACATCCGCACTTGCAGGTATGGGCTTGGACGATAAGGTTGCTCTTATAACCGATGGGCGTTTCTCCGGAGGTACAAGAGGTGCTGCAGTTGGCCATGTTTCACCTGAGGCACAAGAGAGAGGCCCGATTGCAGCCCTAAAAGACGGCGATATCATAGAGATTGATATTCCGGGTAGAAAGTTGAATGCAAAGCTATCCGATTATGAGATAGAAGACAGGTTAAGGAACTGGCGCGAGCCAGAACTCAAGGTAAAGAGAGGGTATCTTGCCCTTTACGCGCGGATGGTCTCATCTGCTGCTAAGGGCGCAATTATAGAATAGGGTCCAGGACCCTGGATCCTAGAGAAACCAGGAGGTGATGTGAATGCGCATGACAGGGGCAGAAGCATTGATTAAAAGTTTGGAGAAGGAGGGCGTAGATGTAATCTTTGGCTACCCCGGTGGGGTGGTATTGCCTATCTATGATGCTCTCTATAGTTGCAAAACAATCCGTCACGTCTTGGTTAGACACGAGCAGTGTGCGGGACATGCAGCGGATGCATATGCTAGGGCTACCGGAAAGGTAGGTGTTTGCCTTGTCACGTCCGGGCCAGGGGCTACCAACCTGGTAACTGGTCTTGCCAACGCGTGGATGGACTCCATCCCGATGGTAGCAATTACAGGACAGGTGGCGACGACCGTACTCGGAACGGACGCATTCCAGGAGGCCGATATTACCGGCATTACTATGCCGATAACCAAACATAATTATCTGGTAAAAGATGTCAACCAACTGCCAACGATAGTCAGGCAGGCTTTTGAACTTGCCAAATCGGGCAGGCCTGGACCGGTGCTAATAGACATGCCGGTTGATATATCAAAGGCTGAAATAGACTTCAAGTATCCGGAGGATTTACATATTCCTGGATACAAGCCGGTCTACAAAGGCCACGCGAAGCAGATCAAGGAGGCGGCGAAGCTTCTCGCAAAAGCCGAGAAGCCGCTTATCTACGCCGGAGGCGGAATCAACAAGTCCGAAGCGTGGAAAGAGCTAAAAAACCTCGCGGAAATGCTTAATATTCCAGTTACGACGACTCTTATGGGCAAGGGAGCTTTCCCAGACGATCATCCGCTGTCGCTTCGTATGCTTGGCATGCATGGCACGCGTTACGCTAACTACGCGATAATGGATAGCGACCTTATTCTTGCAGTTGGTGTTCGCTTCGATGACCGTGTGACTGGCAAGGTATCGACATTTGCACCGCATGCGGCGATCATTCACATAGATATCGATCCAGCGGAGATAAGCAAAAACGTAGTGGTTGATATCCCGATTGTCGGCGATGCGAAAATTGTCTTAAGAGAACTGGCTAATGCGGTCGGCAAGATAGAGACGCACGCAGACAAAACCAGGTGGCATGCGATGATCGACGAGTGGAAGAAAAAATATCCACTTCATTACCACCAGGATGGGCAAATCAGGCCGGAATACGTAGTTGAAACGATTAATAAGCTTACGCGAGATAAAGACACTATAGTAACAACCGGCGTTGGTCAGAACCAGATGTGGGCCGCGCAGTTCTATAGCTGCAACAAACCAAGGAGTTTTATATCTTCTGGCGGACTTGGCACTATGGGGTTTGGCCTACCGGCAGCCATTGGAGCGCAAATCGGGCGTCCTGATGCTGTTGTTATAGACATCGATGGCGATGGAAGCATCCAGATGGTCTCACAAGAGCTCGCAACCGTTGTGGCAAATAAGTTACCAATTATTATCGCTATTCTGAACAACGGTTATCTAGGTATGGTTCGCCAGTGGCAGGAGCTCTTCTACGGCAAGAGGTACTCCCAGGTCGACTTAAATGTTGGCACACCTGATTTCGTCAAGCTTGCCGATGCTTATGGCATGAAGGGAGTTCGCGTGACCCGGATTGAAGATGTTGAGAAGGTGCTTAAGGAAGCCATTGAGGCCCGCGAGCCTATCCTTATAGATTTTATGGTTGCAAGAGAAGAAAATGTATTTCCAATGGTTGCGCCAGGAGCATCGATTGACGAGATGCTGGGAGGTATTCCGGGTGCGGCCATTAGCCAAATGATAGATGAAGAAGTGGAAGAGGAGGAGAAAGATGAAACACATCCTATCGGTACTCGTGGAAAATAAACCAGGTGTTTTAGCAAGGGTCTCCGGCCTCTTCAGCAGGCGAGGGTTTAACATCGAAAGCCTCGCCGTTGGACCGACCGAGAACCCGGATATCTCGCGCATGACTATTGTGGTTGATGCAGATGATCTGAGGCTTGAGCAGATAACAAAACAGTTGCATAAGTTAGTTAATGTACTTAAGATCAGCGATCTTGACCCCAGAGAATCGGTTGAACGTGAGCTGGTTCTTATCAAAGTTAACGCTTCCCCAAACATGAGGTCTGAGATAGTTGAGACGGCCAATATATTCAGGGCCAATATAGTGGATGTGAGCAAATCTACGCTTATTATTGAGATAACCGGTACTGAGGATAAGATTCAGGCTCTAGAGGACCTATTAAGGCCTTATGGCATAAAAGAGCTCGTTAGGACGGGCAAAGTTGCGCTTGGAAGAGGAAAACTTGCCGAAGCCTAGAGTCCAGAGGCTAGGGTCTCAGGTCCAGGGTTAAAATACATTAAAAAAATCCCCTGGGTCCTGGACCCTATACAGAGGCGAGCTATCACTTTTAGCAGGTAATTGTGATATAATTAATAGATAACCTGGAATTTTAACTACAAATTATGTGGAGGATGATATGGCCAAAATTTACTATGATCAGGACGCCGATTTGGGAGTGTTACAGGGGAAAACGGTTGCTATTATTGGTTTTGGAAGCCAAGGGCATGCTCACGCATTGAATTTATATGATAGCGGCGTAAACGTTATAGTTGGGCTTCGTGAAGGCGGAAAGTCCTGGGAAAAGGCTGTAAACAGCGGCCTTAAGGTTGTGCCGACCGGAAAAGCGGCAGAAGAGGCAGATATGGTAATGATTCTGGTGCCGGATGAACTTCAGGCAGCCATGTATGAGAAAGATATAAAACCGCATATGTCGCCCGGTAAGACTCTGGCCTTTGCGCACGGCTTTAATATTCATTTTCATCAGATTGTTCCGCCAGCGGATGTTGATGTCGTTATGATTGCTCCAAAAGGGCCTGGCCATGTCGTTCGGCGAATGTATGAAGAGGGAATCGGCGTTCCGGCCCTTGTCGCGGTATATCAGGATGCAACTGGCAGGGCAAAAGATACCGCCCTTGCTTATGCAAAAGGTATTGGTGGTACAAAGGCTGGCGTTATTGAGACAACCTTCAAGGAGGAGACCGAGACCGATCTTTTTGGCGAGCAGGTTGTTCTCTGCGGTGGTACAAGCGAGCTTATAAGGGCAGGATTTGATACCCTTGTTGAGGCTGGCTACCAGCCGGAAATAGCGTATTTTGAATGCCTGCATGAGTTAAAGCTTATTGTTGATCTTATCTACGAACAGGGTATCTCGGGTATGCGCTACTCGATAAGCAACACCGCCGAGTATGGCGATATAACCGTTGGGAAACGAATTATTACCGAAGAGACCCGTAAAGAGATGAAGCGGGTCCTCGATGATATTCAAACCGGAAGGTTTGCCCGCGAGTGGATTCTTGAGAACAGGGCAAATCAGCCGGTGCTCAAGGCTATGAGAAAGAAAGAATCTGACCACCTGATCGAAAGGGTTGGCAAGCAGCTTCGCTCAATGATGGCCTGGATTAAACAAAAAGAACTGTTGTAGAAGACAGGGGACGTTCCTGAAAAACTGAATAACTCATTGAGTTATTCTGTTTTTCAGTAACGTCCCCAAAAC
>JAIMBH010000036.1 GCA_023511485.1 Bacillota bacterium
ACCTTCGGCTAAAAAGATACGAGGAAGGGAGCTTCTCCTTTCTAGGAAAACTTCTCTTTCTATCTTAGATCAAGGAACCGATTATTTTAAATTAATCAGGGGATTATTAAGGTAGTAAATACCACTGGAGGAATAATTAATTTGTCCAGAATCGGAGGGTTATTGCTCAATTAATTTGGCCGGGGACAATATGAGAGAAGGATAAGAAAATATCGCAAGAAAGAGGCGAATTCAATCCCTAGGGGACGTCCCTACAAATTTACAAATTAGCTATGCAGCTATCTGTGCTAATAGGGTTAGGGGAACGTCAGGCTGTGTAAAAACATTTCCATAAAACCGATCAAGGGCGGATAAAACAGCTTTTTACGCTATTTATCCGCCCTTTCGTTGTAACTATTTACCACACTTTATGTTACGGCAGCAATTAAATCCTTTATTCCAACTATGTTTATCACTCTTTTTATGTTGTAGGCCAGAAACGAGAGACTGACTTTAAGTATTTACTTTCTTTAGTCCTCTAAGTAGCATAAATCCCTGGTCAAAAGACCTTTTAACTGTTCCAAAGGGGTGCTCTGATAACCACTGCCTAATTCTTATCTTGTCTTGGTTTAGAAGTACTCGCTCTTGCATTTCTTCAAGTATATGTTCGTGTTCCCACCTGGTAACGGTTCTTTTTAATGCTTTAGTGCATTTTTCTTTGAGGGTACAGCTTGGACAACTTTGTCTCTCGTAAAGGCGCATTTTTCTTCCGCGATCACCGACTTTTTTTAAGAAGGTAAGCTCCCGTTTTGTGGGGCAGATATATACATCTTTTGTCCTGTCGTATGTAAATTCTTCTTTTGCAAAAAGCTTCTCTTCTTTTGGCCTACTTCTTGCCGGCTTTGGAATGAAAGGAATTATTCTTGCATCAACTGCCATCTTTATATCCTGGCTGTCATAGTAGCCTTTATCAGCCGTTACTTCTAACTGGTCCGCTCTAAGTATTTCTTTTGCCCTTATTGCCATTTTGCTTAAGCTGTGCTGGTCAGCCGCTTCATTTGTCGCTTCAAAATCAACAATGAGCTTGTTCTTTGAATCAACCGTTGTCTGGATGTTGTAGCAGGGCTCAACTCTTTGGTTGTTCATCATGGATCGGCAATCAGGATCTGTTAGCGATCAGCTCGTTTATATCTTCTTTTTTGCATCTCTTCAAGTAGATTCTGGTAGTTATCTTTCCTTGCCTTTAGGACATCGATTTTCTCCTTTAACTCTTTAGCAGTAGGCTTGGGGGAGTCTGTCTCACTTTGGTCGTTCTCATCTAGATCGGCCAGGTAGTCATCGATCTTCTTTTCGATCTCTTTTATCGTTCTTTGAAGCTTTTTCTTGGTAAAGTTTTTCTTCTTTGAGTTGGATGCCCTAAATTTAGAGCCATCGATTGCAACGAGTTCGGCCCCAAAAAGGTCAAGCCTCTTGCACATAAGAGTAAACTATTTGAAGACGGACCTTATTGCTCCAGTGTTAGTGGCTCTAAAATCAGCTATTGTTTTAAAGTCGGGGGTAAGTCTTTTAATAAGCCACATAACCTCAACATTTCTTTGGGTTTCTTTTTCCAGTCTTCTTGAAGAACGGATTCTGTTTAAGTATCCGTAGATATATAGCTTTAGCATATCTTTGGGATCATAAGGGGGTCTGCCGGTTTCTTTTGTTACTGCATATTTGAATCCAAGGGAGACCATATCAAGGCTATTCTCACAAATGCGTCAATAAACCTTACCATGTTATCTTCTTCAATGTAGTCGTCAATTGCATCTTTCAAATAGTATTATCTGCTCTCTATCCGTTCCTTTTATATATGCCATATCTACTCCTTTTAGGCCGGTTTACCTGGTAATATTATACCAATAACCGGCCTAAGAAGCAGTAAAGTAAAGGGGAGTTTTCACACAGCCTGACGTTCCCCTACCCCCAGCCGCTCACAGGCTCTAAAGTAGCTATAACCTCATCAGCTTGTACTGTGATCCTAATACCGCCCCAGAAACTAAATTCAATGTACTCTTCCCCCTCCGTCTCCATATGTAAATGCCCTAGAGTTTTATCCTCTCCTGGAGGCATTTCTGAGTCACGGGGGCTGACATCTAAGTGTTTGACAGCGTTAAATCTTAATCGCAGATGATAGATTTCACCCGTTCTCATGCTGTAGAGAAAAAGCATCTCAAATGTGTGACCATCAACATCGTAGCTATATCCAAGGAAGTCTGCCATGTTGTGTAAGTCAAGTAAGATATTATCAACTTTAACTTCCGTGATAGGCTTATTTGCTTCTATTCCGATATTTTTAAGAATCATATTTATCTACGACCTCTGCGACTCTTCTTAATTACCTTCCTTGCAGCCCGTAAGTCCTTCCATTTTGCGGGGCGTACATATTCTTTATAACTAATTTTACTAGTATCTCTTGGGTTTATACGAGGGGTATAGTTATGCACATGGGGTGTTCGAATTTTCATTTGTACAGCTTTTTCAAAATGCGCCTTTCCTTTTAAACCGATCTCAGTCACTTCATCAATCCTAACAACATTCCTACCTGCCGTATCAGCAAGTCGAGCGGCATATTTTACTTTTAGAGCGGTATTCGCAACACGTCCTGCTGTCATAACACCCTTAAATGCCATCAACCCTAGTCGCTCAGAGCTAGTTACAGCGCCAAGACCAGCACCCACACCAATAGAAGCCGCTACTTTCCATCCTGAATAATTATGCGCCTTGGCATATGTATAACCATCAAAGGCACCCCAAGCTGCACCTACTGCGACCCAGAACCATTCCCCATCAGGATCTACCTTATTTACTGGGTCGTTGCCACAGTAGATATACGGGTGCTGAGATGCTGGAGCGTCTTCAAAGCCCTCGAATCTGTCTTTGGTGGTAAATCTGCCTATCTCCGGGTCATAGTAGCGGCTCTTTAGGAAATAAAGACCAGTCTCTTGGTCGTAGATGTAGCCGTACTTTGCCCGGTAGGTAAAGGGGGTATCAAATGTGGCAGATTTTATATCTATTATGTGGCCGTAGGGGTCATAGCCATATGCTTGTATTTCTTCTGCCCCGTTAGTTATCCACTCTACGTCTCCTAGTATGTTTAAGTGGAAGTAGTAGCGAACTCCCCCTCTTTCAACAGAGACTGGTGCCCCTTTGTCATCGTAGGTGTAGCGGGAGATGGCGCTGCCGTTTTGATCTAGCTCTGCTACAAGGAGATCATCTTCGTAGAGATAGTTTACGGTCTCTGTTGTGGTAGTGCCGTTTACTGTTTTGACAATAGTTTTGCTTGTTCTTGTGTTGTCTCCATCGTAGGTAAAGAGAATCTTGTCACCATTTGGCTTTGTTACCTTTGTTAGCTGGTTGTCTGAATTGTACTCGAAAGTCTCGGTTGACTCGCCGGATCTTTTGCGCCCGATAGTGTTGCCGTTTGCATCATAGGCATAGTCTACAGTTGTGCCGTCCCATCTTTGTAGCTTTAGTAGCTGGTTAGTGGCGGTGTCATAGGTGTAGGTGGTGTTATAGACCTCACCATCAAAAGGCTCCGACATTAGTATGCGATTCCCAACAGAGTCGAAGGTATATTCTGTGACTTGTCCTGTGTAAGCAGTTATCCTTGAGAGCCTGTTTTGGGCGTCGTACTCATAGGTGTCGCTGAGCCATTCAACATTTGGGCTGCCGATGGATTTAATCTGGTCATTAGCGTAGTAAGTACATACAAGCCCTCCAGGAGTAACGCCATCTATATATAGGGTATCAAGGGCTATAATTCTATTTGCGGCATCGTAGGTATAGGTTGCGCTCGACCCATCACCAAGGCTTTCGGTAGCTTTGTTTCTGTTGGCGTCGTAGGTATAGTCGGCTATGTGTGTGCCCGTGCTTGATTCCACTATGCTTATCAGGTTCTCGCTTTTGTCATAGTTGTAGGTTTCGCCCTTGCCATCTGCTACTTTGCCTGAGAGCTTATGCGTTGCATCATACGTGTATGTGATTGTCTTACCAGACGGCTTTGTCTCTTTGATTAGCTCATCGCATGCATCATACTCGTAGGTGGTCGTTCCGTGCGAGTCGACCACAGTCTTTTTGTTGCCCTCGGCATCGTAGGTGTACTTTACAGTCTTGCCGTCGGGGTTATTTACCTGAGTTAAGCGATCAAGCTCATCATAGACGTTTGTTGTCACCTTGGTGTTAGGCGCCGTCTGGGATATGACGTTTCCGTTTTTGTCATAAGAGGTAAGCGTTACTTTGTTGCCCGGCTCGGTGAGCTTAGTTACTCTGCCTATGTCATCGTACTCCCAGGCGGTTATAACACCCTTGGAATCCTTTGAGATAAGTTTGTTGCCAACCGCATCATAAGTATATGAGGTCACAGTCGGAGTAGTATCTAGCTTGGCAACAGTTACCGAGAGCATACGGTTTAGCTCATCATAGGTGTAGTCGGTAGTTTTACCCTCGGCATCTCTCTCGTTTATCTTGTTGCCTACCGAGTCGTATGCGTATGTGGAGGCATGGCCTAAAGCATCGGTTGCTTTTGTTAAGTTGCCTGCTACATCGTATTCAAACGCAGTCGGGTTGCCCTTGGCATCAATCTCTTTGGTCTTGTTGCCGACACCATCGTATTGGTAGGTCGTTACTTTGTTCTCTGGGTCGGTTGTGCTAAGCATGCGCCCCAGCACATCGTAAGCATAGTTAGTGGTGAAGCCGTTTCCATCGGTATCACTTACCTTGTTGCCCTGCGCATTATAGGCAGCGCTCGTTGTGTGATTCTGAGCATCGGCCGAGCCTGTTTGGTTGCCATAGGCATCGTAGGCGTAGGTGGTCTTGTGTCCCAGCTCATCGGTCATGCTGAGCATATTGCCAAACTCGTCGTAGGTGTATGTTGTGATATTGTTTAGCGCATCGGTCTCTACAATTTTATTGCCCCTGCTATCATAGGCATAGGTTGTCGTAAAGTTTCGTGCATTAGTTTTGCTAAGCATATTGTTGTCTGCGTCGTAGGTAAAGCTGACGGTGTCACCTAGCGGATTAGTCACACTTAACACATTGCCATTGGAATCGTAAGTGTAGGTGGTTATCTTGCCAAGCGCGTTCTTGTTGGTTAGAACATTGTAGTTCTCGTCATATGTAAATTCTGTGGTGTTTCCCTTGGCGTCGGTAACTGATGTTATATTCCAATTGGCATTATACACGTAAGTGGCTTTGTTGTTTCTTGCATCCGTCTCTTCGAATTGACCACTGGCGGGATAGCCGTAGCTTGTTGTGCTGTTCAGCGGAGCGGGATCCTTTACTGTGGCAAGTTTATTTCCCGAGTAAGTAAAGCTTGCGGTATTGGTGTTCTCATCGGTTATAGAGGTGAGCTTGTGTTCGGTATCATACGCAAACGATTGCCCGTAATTTAGTGGATCGGTTACCCGAACAAGATCTCCGTTAGCATCGTAAGTATAGCTCCAGGTGCGCCCAGTATAGTCCTGAACCGATGCGAGCTTACCGGTTATTGCATCATAGCTTAGGTTTGTAATTCTGCCGGACGGGTCGGTGATACTAGCAAGTCTATTCGATGAGTCGCATTGATAAAGAACAGTATTTCCATTTTTATCTTGCACGGCTACCTTCCTGTTTGCCCTGTTGAATATGTACTTGGTGCCGTCTTTAAACTTCCAGGTGAAAGTATTGTCAGCATTTTTCGTGAGACTCTCGTAGCTGCCTGCAGGTCGCTTATACGTGCCATCGATGTTTTTAGTATAAAGAAGCTTTGTGGCATCTCCGCGTATAACAACAACTGACCCATCGCTATACTCGGATATCTCCGGCACACTAAGGCGCCAACCCCAACCTAATGGGCCGCTTATCTTGGCTTGACTATTGTAAACTCTCACAACATCGGTACCAAGACCCCGGCCAGGAAGATCGACGTCCGCTTGCGATACGACAAAGTTTCCGCTAGCGATATTTACCTTGCCGTATCTATTGTTCGACATACCCCAGTAGCCAAGCCCTATTTTCTCCGGGATATTTGCAACCTTAATATTTACCTGGGTAGAGCTTGAATTGCCGGCGGTGTCTGTTGCGGATAAGGTGATTACATACTCGCCATCGGTTAGCTTTGCGGTATCTAAGTGCCAAGACTCAGAACAACTTGTTCCGGTTTCGTCCCTTGTACCAAGGTCCATTATATCGTTGGTGCCATATTTTTTAACTGTTAAGCCCATTTGGCTTAGGGATAGATTGTCACTCCCAGAAGCCGTAATGGTTACCTCTGCAGTTACCGTAGAATCGTTGCTCGGTGAGGTTATGCTAATGCCTGGAGAGATTAGGTCGATTGTATAGGTCTCGGTATATATCTGCGACTGGTTGCCTGCCTGATCAATTGCAATGAATTTTAAAGTTGTTGTCCCCAGGACGCTTATCGGCAATCCAATATACTGAATGCTCGATGCGGTGGGCGTCGTCCCACCGGTGGTGTAGTAGATAGAGGCAGGCTTAGATGCCGCCAAATCGACTGACTGGGCTGAGTTATAAAGGCCGCCGATTGGGGTTGCACTTGCAGTCGGCACGGCTGCATCAACCGTAAATGTTGATGCAGCAGAGCTTGAGTTTACTGCGGCATCTGTTGCGGTAACCACTACCGTGTGCTGAACGTCGGAGAGAGAATCTAGACTATCTCCGGATACCTTGCTTACAGTCGCCCCGTCGACTTTTGCTACAATACTTGATATTCCTGAGCCGCTATCGGTAGCGGTGTATTCTAGCTGCGGGGTTGCATCGTTAGTCAGCGATCCATCTGCAGGTGAAGAGATGTTAACCGTTGGTGCAGCTGTATCTATGGTATAAGTCTCGGTATATATCTGAGACTGGTTGCCAACTGTATCGATAGCTATGAATTTAAGGGTTGTCGTTACGATGATGTCAATTGGCAAACCTACGTACTGGGTGCTCGATGCGGTAGGAGTTGTTTCATCAAGCGTGTAGTATATGGAAGCCGGCTTATTTGCAGAAAGCATTACCTGCTGGGCGGAGTTATATGCACCACCGGCGGGTGACGCATAAGCCACCGGGATTTTACTTATCTTAACTATCTCGCTCTTAGTTGCCTCAGCGTTTCCAGCATTGTCCGCTGAGCGGTAATAAGCAGTTGTCATCCCCTCGCTTGAGAGTACAAAAGGTGCGGTATAGGCAATCCAGCTTGTATTGTCAAAGCTATATTCTGTTCCAGAGATGCCAGAGCCCAGTCCATCACTTGCAGAAATAGTTACGGTAACATCTGAGGTATACCAGCCGTTTTCTCCAAGAGTTCCCTCTAGACTACATGTGGTAGTTGGGGGCGCTGGATCGTAAAGGTCCGATGTAGTCGCGGCAGGGTTGCTAATGCTGCCGGAATAAGGGAAGTTGCCGTTGTTGTCATAAGTGGTTATGTGAACTTTGTAATGTAAGTCGCCCGGCACATTGGAGAAGGTATAGGTATGTGTGCCAGTTCCGGTATGACTTGGAGTCGCTGTTACTTTCCCTAAGCTGGATCCTGTTGTGGCATCTAACTTCTCAAGTTCCAAGTTATAATGGTTTGTTCCATAGTTGGAGCCAGTAATATAATCGTTTATGCCTGTCCAATCGGTTTTAATGTTTATGGTGCCATCAGCATTCCTTGTATGGCTAAGACTCACGCTTGATTTTGCTATGGCTGGAGGCGCTGTTCTATCTGGGATATATGGGGTAGTGACATTTGCCCATATAGTTGTTTCGCTATATGCGTTATATGCAGAAACTCTGAACCAGTAGTTTTGATTATTAGGGTAACTACCGCCCGAGTTTCTATATACCGGACTTGGGTCATCGGCAAGCTCTGTGCCAGCACCATCGTGATGTAAGGCATACCTTCCAGTAGCTATTTCGCTTGCCGTCGGCCAGATTCCCCTGCCTTGCGTGGACCAGCTAGTCGTATTCCCTACGTCGAAAGATTCGTAGTAGCTGCCGTTATAAATCCACAGCTTGTAACCGGTAGCACCGGGCACAGCATCCCAAGATAGATTTATAAACCCGTTGCTGCTGTTTGCCGCATTGCCATATGGTGCAGAGCTAATCCCCGGTGGGTCGTAATACTCTACATATAGGTGTGGTATGTCGTAGTTATTCTCTTGGGACCGGAACTTCTTCCAATGGGTTTGTCCATTGCCATTCTCATGTAGCATAAAGCCAAAATTGTTTGACCAACCGGATGTCCAGGAACCAACAAAAGAGGTCACGTCAAAAACAGCCCAGTTTCCCCTGACTACCGAAGTTGATATACCAGTACCATAATCGCCAGGCCTATTATTATAAGTTATCGTATTGGCATTCCACGAGTTGGTGCAGATATTTAGCCATACTGGCGTTAAGGTATAAACATAATATGAGTGCTGGCAGAATACCTTAAAATTCGCTAAGGTAATAAGCTTTCCATTTAACCGGGAGGTATTGATCTGTATATAGGGATAGTTTGTCCCCGTTATGCCGTCAGGATAATAGCCGCATTTCATTTGATAATAGCCAGCACTGGCGTTCCAATCTCTATCAAAGTTAGTGTCTGGATACATTGTTGAAGTATAAGAGTCACCTTCAGGATCTCCCTGTGACCTATCCATATAGGTCCAAGGGTCAATGTAGACCGGATAAACCCGCTCAGGGGATTTTAGCCATGCATCATCTGCAGTAATCGTTATGTAAGTGCTTGCACCCTTCTGTACTATGTCAGCGGTAACGTTGTCTGATCTTTTCGGCTCATCTGACTGGGGATCAATATTTGAGTCGACCATGTAGGACCTTGGGATAAAGAATACCCTCTCTTTAGGCTCTTTCCCTTTTCTGTAAAAACTTATTGAGCCGTCTGCTTCTTTTACAGCCTTAACACCTGCCGCTTTTAGTTCAAAGGTAAAAGTGTTTTTACCTGTATATTTCTTAAGGATGATATCTTCTTTTACGCCGTTTCTTGAAACCATCTCTCGAAGGTCAGTGTCAGAAAGGATGTTTTCGTATGTAATTCTGTCGCCATCTACCTTAGGTGTGACATCAGCGGCTTGGCTCTCGGCTAAAGAGTAAGTTACCTTAGCGCCATCATATTCAAAAGAGAACAGGTTTGGTGACTTGCTTTTAGGAGCAAACTTAGCTTTAAAGCGATTCGCAGTGTTCTCAAAATCGCCAGTGCTGTTTTGCTTAATATTTGAATCGATATCTTTCCAAGTGCCGTTTTCAAGGTAGTGAACAGGAGCTGAATAAAGTTCCATGGCATAAGTGCCATTGCCCTTGTCAAATGTCTTTGTGGTTGCGGTTCTTTTCTCAATAATCTCCTTGGGCTGGGGATTAGTTTTTGATTGTTCGGAAGAATTTTTTTCAGCCGAAGATTGGCTGGTAGACGTTGTGCTGCTATCAGGTTGACTAATTGCAGCCTGCACAACAGATGAGCTATACTTACCCAGACTGCTTAACAGAGGAAGAGGGACGAGTTCAAAGACAAGTAGAAACACCAACAGGAAGACCAAACCAGTTCTAAAAACCAAAAACCTCTTGCTGAAAAATAAAGTGCGCACCTTGCTAAAGCCTCCTTAATCAAACAGAGCAACTAATAAAATTACATGCGAAAATTGCAGATACGATTTTAAGTAGTTGCGATTTATGAAACTGTAAAGAACGCTAAAACCAACCTGACTATATAAGGCGGTGGATTGAAATAGTAGTTACCTGTATATGATTCTTTATAAGTATTACATGCGCTACTCTTTTGTAGTAGCGCTTTTTCATACTTAATTTTATTGTTATTTTTAGTATATGCGATTGTAGTATATTGCTAATTAGCAGTCAATACTAAATCGATTAATTCACAGACCTTTCGATGTTATAGCGGTATAAACTTTGGATTGCTTGTTATGGGAAAGGGATGAGATGGCAGATAAGACGTTTAAGTTATATGAGGAGTTATTGAATTAAGTTAGCGACCTAGCCTGTCGACTCAATGCAAGTGAGTTAAGTGTAACTGTAATTGTACTGGCTGACATAGCGATAGCAGCAATTTGCGGGCTTAATAGCAACCCAAATGCGGGGTAAAGTACACCGGCGGCAATCGGAAGTGCGATAGCGTTATATCCTATCGCCCAGGCGATATTTTGTTTTATCTTTCCTAAAACGATCCGGCCAAGTCGAATCGCCTTTGGTACATCTCTTGGGTCGTTTTTCATAAGAACTATCGAGCCCGACTCGATTGCGACATCGGTTCCCGCACCGATCGCAATACCAAGGTCAGCCTGCACAAGCGCAGGCGCGTCGTTTATGCCGTCTCCAACCATTGCAACGAGCCTCCCCTGGCTCTGCAACTCCTTTACCTTCTCGGCTTTTTGAGCGGGAAGAACTTCGGCAAAGACTGTTTTGATGCCAAGCTCTTTTGCAACAGACTCAGCAGTTGCTCTGTTGTCTCCAGTTATCATGGCAACATCGACACCCATCTCTTGCAGCTCTTGTACTGCAACTTTTGATTCCGGCTTTATCCGATCGGCAAGGCCAATTAGACCTTTTATGCTGCCATCTATCGCAATATAAATGATTGTCTTGTGCTCCTGCTCAAGTCGCCTCGCTTCGCTCTCTACTTTACTTATATCGATCTTCTCTTCCTTCATGTAGCCGAGGTTGCCGACCATAACCTCACGGCCCTCAATCACGCCGATTGCACCACGGCCCGGCACAGCACGGTAGTCGGAGACTTGCGGAAGACTAGTTATACCTCGCTCCCTGGCAGAGGCAACTATCGATTTTGCTATGGTATGTTCAGAGCCAATCTCAAGTCCTGCAACAAGTCGCAGGAGTCCATCTTTAGAGAGATCGCCAACTGAGACGATATCCTTTACCTCTGGCTGACCTACAGTTAAAGTGCCTGTCTTGTCAAAAAGAACAGTATCAATCCTTGCCGCTCTCTCAAACGCAAGGGCGTTTTTTGAGAGTATCCCGTTTCGTGCACCAACGCCGGTGCCGACAACGATTGCGATAGGCGTTGCAAGAGCCAGTGCATCAGGGCAAGCAATCACAACCGTTGAAATTCCAGCAGTAAGTGCAAATAGTAATCCCTGGCCGGCAAAGCCAAGCCAGACCAAAAACGCAAGAAGACCGCCACCAACTGCCACAGGAACCAGGTATGCTGCAACTCGATCGATAATTCGCTGTACGGGAGCTCTAGTCATCTGCGCATTCTTAACCAAAGCGATGATCTGGCTAAGCGTCGTGTCCTCTCCAACTTTGGTTGCCCGCATGCGAAACGCGCCTTCCTGGTTGATAGTCGCACCGATGACCTCGTCGCCGGGATTTTTAGGTACAGGAAGCGACTCGCCGGTTATCATAGATTGATCAACAGATGTCCGACCATCAACAACGATTCCGTCAACGGGAATCTTCTCACCCGGCCTGACTAAAAGTAGATCCCCTTTCTTGACCTGCTCAACCGGCACTTCTTTTACCTGATCATCTACGATAATATTTGCGGTCGGTGGAACCAGACTAAGCAATGATTCAATTGCCTCGTTCGTGCGGCTGCGTGCCGCCATCTCAAGCCAGTGTCCCAAAAGGACAAAGGTAAGTAGCATTGTAGCCGCCTCATAAAACGTCTCGCCACCAAATATAAAGGTTGCCGCCACGCTGTATAGATAAGCCGCCAGCACTGCCACAGAAACAAGTACCGCCATGTTGGTTGTTCTTTGCCTGAGCGCACGCCATGCCCCAGTGAAGAAAAACCATCCACCATAGATCACGGCAGGGGTTGAGAATATAAAGTGAAATAGGTTGCGATCAATTGGAAGCGGTATACTGCGCCCGATTATCGTCTCACCTATTGGAGAAGTAAAGACGACCACTGCAGTTAAAATGGCTGTAACGATAAAGGCGTTCCTTAAAGTTCTTACCATCTCGGGACCATGCGCGGCATGCTCAGTCTCAAAACCATACTCTGACTGCCAAGCTGGTGCAACGTGGTTATGCGCCTCGTGTTGTGGGGCTTCATGGACTATCTTTGTCTCTACTCTTGCGTTTCCTGGGTGGATATGACCGTGGATCCCATGATCCGCATCCTCACACGTCTGATCAATTATCTGTATTATTTGACGCTCGGTTATGCCATGGGGATCATAAGTTACTGTTGCGATTCTTTTCTGCAGGTCAACTTCCGCGGACAGCACACTTGGATTGCGCATTAGTCTGGTCTTAAGCAATCCTTCATACCCTGGGACCTCAGATACTCTCTCCAGCCTTAATTCAACGGTTCTTTGCTTCTCGTGTTCATGAGCATGCTTATGCATATTAAATCACCTGCAACCTATTTACCCAAAATAGAGGACGGCGGACGTTCCTATACAAACTATACAAAAACTACAGTAACTTAATCCAAAGATATGGGTCTACTCTTGATTTTACCTTGCCCACCCTCAAGCCTCGTAGATAGTTGTAACGATGATATTTAATATATACGATAAGCAGGGCGCAAAGAAGGAGAGGTGTCGATTAGGAGACTTTACGTTTCCTTCGTCTTTTTAAAATGTCGTTTAAGAAAGGCAAGAGCATGCTCACAGATGTAAGAATAGCAGCCGTTATAATTCCTAGGATAAGACGGTTGACCATCAAGTTCACCCGCTGCAACTCCTCATCTAATCTTGGTTGCTGCATTACAACGGTAAGTTCTCCTCTTGATAGCTGATTCAAAATACGCCGAACTTGCCTGGGTGCCCTCGATGCAACATCAGCATACTCGGTAAGAGCTTTTAACCCCCTATTGATAATAGTTAGCGGCGAGCGAGATTCTTCCCATACCCTTCTGGCAAAAGGTGCCATAGCCTCGGCAAAATTAAAATTGGGGTCAAGCTGTAGGACCAGGCTCTCTTCCATCGATACAGTTTTAATTAAAAGTGCGAGGTCTGCAGGCAGACGAAGGTTATATCTTCTGACAAGGGAGACCACATCATTTAGAACATCGCGCACATTTACCTGCCTTAAAGTCAGACCATAGTATTTCATGATTAGCGTACGTATATCGCTTCTTAAAGCCCCGAGCCTTTCGATACGACCCACAACACCTAAATCGACATAAGCATCGATAACTGCATCCGCATCCTGCTGAAAAATTGCAATGAAAATCTCGACTAGATTTGCCTTGGTTTCTTGATCAATATATCCTGTCATCCCAAAATCAACGATGCCAATAACCCCATCCTCCATAACGAAGAAGTTAGCGGGATGGGGATCGGCATGAAAAAAGCCGTGCCTAAAGACTTGCTCAAGAAGGATATCTGCGCTTTGCCTTGCGATAATTTTTGGATCGATCCCTGCTTCCTCTAGTGCCTTCTTATCATTGATGCGCAACCCAGATATACGCTCCATAGTGATAACACCGCTGCTTGTAAAATCCCAGTAGATATACGGAATGTAGACTCGCTTATCGCCATCAAAATTTTCGCGAAAACGGTCAGCGTTTCGACCTTCTTGTATATAATCAAGTTCTCTAAGAAGCGTTTGCGTAAATTCCCGCGCTATTCCCTCAAAATCATAGTTCTTTGCAGCTGGCAAGCGGCGGCTTGCAAGCCGTGCCAAGTCAGTTATGATCTCCACATCAATGGCAACCTGATCTTGCACTCCAGGCCGCTTCACCTTTACCACTACACTCTCGCCAGTTTTAAGCTTGGCAGCATGAACCTGGCCAATTGAAGCGCTCGCCATTGGCTCAGCGTCAAAGTAAGCAAATATTTCACTAACGCTTCGATTTAATTCCCGCTCTATCTCCGCTTCTATAAGATCAGCTCTTGCAGGCGGAACCTGATCCAGCAGCTTCCCTAATTCGTATATGTATTCAGACGGCAGTAGATCGACTCGTGTGCTTAATATTTGGCCAAATTTTATAAACGTGGTTCCGAGCTCCTCGAACACCATACGTAAGCGCTCGGCTTGAGTATAAGCTTCGACCGCCTCTCGATGCCTGAAGGGGATTATCCTGAAAGGTAAATACCTTGAGAGACCAAGTTGATCCACCAAAACACCAAAGCCGTGTTTCAATAAAGTCCTTATAACTTGCCTATAGCGGTTTCTGTACTGTTTTGATATAGCCAGGCGCAAGCCAATCTGGCCGACTTGGGGAATGAGACTTACCACAAACAACCCCTATTCCTAAGAACCCTGGAACCAGAGCCCGGAAGACCCTGCTTTTTTTCGCCCCTCCTGCCAAGGAGAGGCTTTTCCGGTTTTCTTCTGGTTTCTGGGCAGATTCTGGCTTTGGCTTCTGCCCTTTACATAAGTTCTTTCCCAAAACGGACAATTAGCCTATGCGCCTTAATAGTTTTTCTAGGTAAAATTCCCTTATAGAGCCGTCAGGATATCAATCAAAAGATATGCCGGTAAAATCAATAAAGAAGCATAAGAAAATAAGGGTATAAACTGGTTTTAATGGCGGACCAGGTACATGCAGGCAAATACCTATGCCTATTTCATCACCCATTCCTTATACCAGCCATACTCTTCTTCCCACACGTCCTTATAAAGCTCCTTTACCCTGGCAGCATAATCCTTCAACTCGGGTATAAACTCGTTTAAAATCCTATCGGCCCCTTCGTGCGTTGGTCGAGCACCAAATCGCTTTACGAGACCCGCCATGGCGCCGGGATGGTCTATCAGCGGACACGGCCTGATATGGTTATGCCCGAAAGGTTGGGCTCTTCGAATAGCTTTAAAGAAGTCAGAATTAAGGGCCTCCACGAGAGAGTAATCCTTTATATTATGCGTTGCGACATGGCAGAAGATACACGGCTCAACGTCACCTTTATTCGTTATGTGCATAAACTGGCGTCCACCTGCAAGACACCCGCTGGTTAGCGGGCCATCCCCCCAAAAGTCAATAAGAAGTATGGGCTTTGTTGAGCGCAAGTGGCTAACCCGCCTGCGGAGAAGGTCCCTTTGTTCTGGAGTCGGCATCAGCGATATATCAGGCTCACGCCCCACCGGCATGTAGCTAAAGTACCAGCCAAATATAGCACCCTTTTCAATCATAAGATCGATAAACTCATCAGAGACAACTACGTCAACGTTTTTCCTCGTCAGTGTGGCTGAGAACATGAACGGAGCACCCGATTCGCGCAGCATATCGGCCGCATGCATAATCTTGTCAAAGACTCCGCGTCCGCGTCTTTCATCAGTCTCTTTTTGCATGCCTTCAATGCTTAGAACAAGAATGGCGTTCCCAAGCCTTCCCAGTCTCTCGACTACTTGCTCGTTAACAGTAGTTGCGTTTGTAAATATTTGGAACGATGCATCCGGGTTTTGCTCCAAGATATCAAAAAGAGGCTTATAGAGAAGCGGTTCCCCGCCAAGAATCGTGAAGAAGCTTATGCCGATTTCCTTGCCCTCGCTAATTATCCGCTGCATAACATCCGCAGGTAAGTCGTCACGTTCGCTATACTCACCTGCAAAACACCCAGCACATTTTAGGTTACACCGCATAGTTGGGCTTATCAGCACAGTAAAAGGTGGCGTAATACCATATTTTTTTTCATACTCTCCGCGGATGTGCGCATCAAAAAAGACCGTTTGAATAATAAATCTTGCGATACCACGGCGATAGGTATCGCTTAATTCTCTGCCTATCTTCTTCGCCAGAACGATCGATGGGTGCCCTGCTTGAAATGCCTCCCTTACCACCCTTACTGAACCTGCATCCGTACGTGAGGGAGCAAGTTTCTCAAGTAAATACGTAAGCCTTATAAGATTGTCGTCGGAAGCTTTACTGATTAACTTGATTGCAAGGTTAAGGGAATGCTCAAGTGTATACCGCTTGACCTGATCTCGGATTGCCCCTTGCACCCGCATTTTTATCCTCCTCCTAATTTAATATTTAGGCTCTGCTTGCAAGTGTCCTTTCAGATAGCTTTTTGCCCTGAGCAGATTATTATATATTTGTATCCCCTGCATGATATTTCTAATAGAGAAATTTGATGGCGACTTGAAAGCTTCCAATATGTTAGGAGTAATAGCGACCCGCCTGTAAAGCTTGCAGAATTCTCGGTAAAACTCTTTTAGCGGTAGCTTAGTTGGAAGAACGGCGTGGAAAAAATCAAATAGCTCATAGTTTCTGCTTGTAAGTTGATGCAGTTTCTCTCTAAATAGATCCGTTCCAGGAAGTGGCGTCAGCACAGTGATCTGGCAAGATGAAACCTTGAGCCGCTTAATGTATTTCTGGAGCTGGCGAAACTCTTTTCGTCCAAACTCCGGGTCGACTATAAATGCGGCCCATATATCGATATCATTGTCATGAAGCACCTTAACCGCCTCCATGTTGGACTCGACGTTGTTCTTCTTGTTCAACTTTGCAAGGTGCTCTTCATCAAAACTCTCGAACCCGATAAGAACCCAGCTAAGACCAGCCTCACGTAGCTGGCGTATTAATTCGGGATGTTTTGCTATAGTATCAGTTCTTGCCTGGCAGCCGTAGCGTTTTTTAATTCCAGAATCTTTAATCAGTTTAGCTATCTTCTTTGCCCGCGTCACATTGCTCATAAAGTTATCATCCGAAAACAAGACATTGTCTGTCGGGGCCTGCTTAATCTCTTCAAGAACTCGCTCCGGGCTCTTCTGGCGATAACGTCCGCGGTTGAATTTCCAAACTGAACAAAAAGTACAGCGATACGGACATCCGCGTGCTGTCTCAATCATAGTTACTGGAGCCATATCGCGGAAGAAATACTTCTCCGCATAAGATGCTGCAATAGAGCGGTTCACCAAGGGCAAATTATCAAGCTTATCAATCAGCGGCCGCTCTCCAGTGGAATAAGGCTCCCCATCCTTTATAAACATAAGTCCAGGGATGTCAGAAAAATCCTTGCCATCTTCAACACAGCTTAATAGCTCAGCTGTTACTTGCTCTCCTTCACCAGCTACTATTACATCACAGCGGCCAAAAAAGTCTGTTGGATTAAGCGCCGCGTGATGTCCGCCAACAAACGTGTATGCTTTTGGAAGAACCCTACGGACTGTTTTAAGAACCTCCTGGCCAGCATAAACAGCGTTAGTAAATGGGACTGCTACACCCACGGCATCCGGTTTACATCTAAGGAGGAACTTCTCGAGGTTTTTATCAATCCGCATGTCCAGCAGATATAAATCATGTGCTCCCAGAGCACCTGCAACAGCCTCTATTCCAAGAGGCTCAGTCATGGCGACGTGCTGAAAACCAATATAATAGTCACGTGCGGGCTGTATCAACGCAACCTTCATGGCTTACCCTCAGAATAGTATATTTACTACTCTTTTCCCTTAAGTATGCCAATTTAAACAATGGCTTCCATAGTCAACCCATACTGGCTAGTCTAAACAGGCTCACTCTGCTTGCTTAGCCTTACCTATGCTAAGCATTATTATAGTATTATTTACTGATTTGTTAAGCCCAAGCTATCCTTGGGATTTATTCTTGGGCTTATCTAGCTCAATAACATCACCAGGTACTTTCCCATTTATTGCCCTTTCTAAATATCCCTAAATACAATATCGCAGCACTTTCGCTATTTGTCTGGCTCTTTACGTTTGTTGGATCCTTTATGGAATCAAGACTACTGTTTCGAGATTGCAACTAATCGGCTCTGAGTACCCCAAGCCTAAGATTAGCACCCTGAGTAATTTCCCTGCCTATTGAAGGGCGAAACACAATGGCGGATAATACTCATAGACACTCGTATCACTCGTATAAAAGATATGAGTGTCTCTGCAGCGTTAACAACTGCACTGTTTGGAGCCGGCACATCTTTACAGAGCCGCATTTTAAACGGTTTACCGTGTTAACACGGCATTAATTAGCGCTATGCTCTTTGCATGAACAAAAAACGCGAGACGTTTTTGGAGGATTAATGGGCGGTATCGCAACAAACACGGGTTCGGAGGTCCTAGTGTTCGGCCTTACCCTTAAGCAATTTCTTGCAATTATCATCCCAATCGTAGTGATTCAGATAAGCGCCATAGTCGCGGCGCTTATCAACTTGAGAAAGCAGGATAACACAGCAATACACGGCGGCAAGAAGCTCTGGGTTATAATACTTATCATCTGCTTATTTCAATACCCGTTCGGCCTGCTTGGCCCAATCCTCTACTTTACCGTAGCAAGAAAACCCTATGAGAGCGAATAACATGAATGCCGTTGAGATAAGAGACCTCACGAAACGATATGGTAAAATTAAAGCACTTGACCACCTTAACCTCGACGTGCCCCAAGGGCAGGTTTTCGGATTCTTAGGACCAAATGGTGCCGGCAAGACGACAACAACTAGGATGCTTGCTGGTCTAGCATATCCAACAAGCGGCTCAATAATAATTCTTGGCCATGATATAGCAAAGGATAGCGTACCGGTTAAAAGGCTGATGGGATATTTGCCAGATGTCCCTGCTTTTTATGGGTGGATGAGAGCAAAGGAATACCTTACTTTCACTGGAGAGTTATTTGGCCTTAGCGGATTGGACCTGAAAAAGCGGGTTAACTCACTTCTCGATGCTGCTGGACTATCAGGTAATAACCGGCCGATCGAAACATTCTCACGAGGAATGAAGCAAAGGCTCGGCATTGCGCAGGCTTTTATAAACGATCCCGCTATTCTCCTCATGGATGAGCCTACCTCAGCACTTGATCCGATCGGGCGTAAGGAAGTTCTTGATATGATCAAATCTCTCTCTGAGGAGAAAACAGTTTTTTTCTCCACTCACATCCTTGCCGATGCCGAGAGAGTTTGCGACTCAGTAGCGATAATCGATCGAGGTCGCCTGGTAGCTCAGGGAGGTCTGCAGGAGCTTAAAGATAAATATGTTAAACCGGTTTTTACTGTGGAAGTGGATGCCAACGCCGAACTGCTGGCAAATAAGCTAAAGTCAATCCCCTGGATAACATCAGTAGATACCGACAAGAACACGGTCTCAATCAACGTATCAGATGTAAAAGCCGCTCAGGTTGAGATCGCAGGCATCATCGCGGATACCGGCCTTCCCTTAAGAAGATTAGACCTTAAGGAAACTACTCTAGAAGACATCTTTGTTAACTTAGTTCAGGGGGAATCCAGATGAGCGGCTTTATCTTTTTTAAAAAAGAAGTCAAAGCGATATTTAAAACCTACCGTATATGGTTAATCCCTTTGATATTTATATTTCTTGGGATACTCAGTCCAGTAACTGCTAAGTTTTTGCCCGCTATTCTAAAGGCGGCTTTGCAGGCTGACTCCACCTCGGGAATATCGCTGCAGGGAATAAAAATACCAGAGCCAACCCCGGTAGATGCCTATCTTCAGTGGCTCAAGAACCTCTCCCAGTTTGGTATGCTTGCACTAATACTTTTGGCGATGGGCCTCGTTGCAGAGGAAAAGGCGCGCGGTACTCTAGCTCTTGTAGTCACTAAACCGGTTTCACGAACATCGATTGTCTTTTCAAAATTTCTTGCGCAGGCAGGATTGTTTGCAATAGCTGCAGCTTTAGGCGTCGGCACTACTTTTTTGTATACGTTTTTACTTTTTGATAAGGCACCCTTCCTGCCACTTGCTCAATCATCAATAGCATTTGGAGTCTATGGGTTATTGATACTGTCAGCAACTATCCTCTTCAGCGTACTTATGAAAAATCAGTTAGGGGCAGGCGGCCTTGGGTTGCTTTCATACTTTACGCTATCTATTCTGGCTAACGTGGGATATGGCTTTGATAAATACTCGCCCGGTGCTCTATCTGCTATGGCTACTAAGGTAGCTGCCGGAACCCATGCGTTTTCAAAAGCTTATCCTGCAATTGGAGTATCAATCGTACTCTCAATTTTGATAGTTTCGACCGCAGCATTTGTGCTGGAGCGCCAGGAGCTATAAAATAGGATTATGGCGCTAGGCGGTATTTCAAACCATTATCCATCATCAACCATTTTGCGGTTTACGCTGTGCGCTGCTGCGGCGTTGGCTCGGCTTTTGTCGGCTCCTCAGAGCCCTTGAAACCTTCCTCCATAAACTCGCGCTGCGCCTCCTCTATGGCTTTACCCATCGCTATGTGTATAACCTCTTCAGGCATAGTCTTTGGCAGGAAGCTTTTAACTATGCCAAGCGAGCGGTTTGTTTTCTCGATAGATTCCTGCCCGTTTTCAATAATACCGGTTATTGCACGGATGCAGTCGATGTTCTCCGGTATTGCAATCGCCTCGTTGTGCACCTGAAATGCGAGATAAACCTCACGTTCATCAACGGCTAGCGCATCCTCCCAAACGGCAACTTCCCACATATCATTTCGAGGCCGCTCAAGGTCACGCATCAGTTCAATCACCGAATTGAGCGCCACCAGGCCATTGCTGGAGTGTATAAAGGATACCCTGGGTTCTTCCCAGAGCGCATGGCGCAGTTCATCAAGACTGACCGGTCGTGTCGTCTCTACCATGGCAAAATGCAGGTGGCTTAAGTTGTACGGACCGGCACCCGCCATAGTCGTGATATCAAGCCCTTTTATAACAGTCTGGGCATCAGGTCCTTGGTGACTGGGTACTTTTGTCTCTGGGATAGCGGTGTTAATCATCCCGTCTCTGTGGCTCTCCCAGGGGTCTGTTCCTCTTCGCATGAGAACTGCCCGTGCGCGCTTGATCCAACCGCGCTTATATAGTGCGTTTAGCACCCGGCAAAGACCTGTTGTATTGCAAGATACCACACGTGCATATTGCTTGTTTAACGCCTCAGCATAGTTAACCTGAGCAGTAAATGACAGGCCGGTCAACTCATGTTCCTCACCACCCTGGAAGATTGCCTTAACTCCCGCTCTCTCATACATGGGTTTGTTTTTTGCGCCGATACCTTTTGGCGTGCAATCGATAACAACATCTACCTTGCCAAGCAGTTCTTCAAGAGTTCCTTCTACCGGAATGTTGGCGTCCTCCATCATCGACCTTTTATCGGCAATTGATGCGTAAATAGGATACCCGCGTTCCGCGGCAACCCGAATGCGATAATCTTGAACAATGTCTGATATGCCAACCAGCTCCATATCATCCTGCTTTGCAACCGCGTCGGCAACTCTTTTACCTATCACACCGTAGCCGTTTACACAAACACGTACTTTACCTTCAGCCATAAATAATCCTCCTCGTCCGGTTTATATCGAGAAGATGTTCCCAAATGTAAGGAATTCTAATAAACAGAAAGTAGCGGCCAGAAAAAGAATATGACCGCAAAAATTTATGCCGGTCTTGCGTGCGGTCTTTTGCCTTATCTGTAGCCGTTATCGGAGAGTATTACAGGACTAATTTTGAAATTAGCCAGAGGTCAACTAGGAGTCATCTGCAGAGCTAAGCCTATGCCTGTTTTGTGCCGCAGCATAATGTCTTGCACTTTCAAGAACAAGCGATAATAGTACGGCTACCTTGCTTGCAAAATCCGCCTCAAGTTCAGTGAAGGAAACTGGGGCTGAGCGATAACTAAAAATAAGAACACCTGCAACACTCCCTTTTATTATTAAAGGAGTTGCTAGCAGCGAGCGGATACTATATTTCTCCATTAGCTTTGAGTTTAGCCTCTCATCATTATAGGTATCGTTGCTCGTGAGCTGGTTTTTGGTTTTCAAAACCAGCGCCGCCGCTTTAGCTTCATTGTCAGATAGCTGCTTCCCGATTAAGTCCTCTGGTAGCCCATATACATACTTTACAACCCAGTATTCACCCTCACGTAACTTTACTGCTGCCGCCTCTGCCCCTATGGCCTTGGCAGAGTCTGAGATAACTGCCTGCATAACTTTGTCAAAATGAAGCTCTGAGTTGACTATCGAGCCTATGTTATTAAGTACGTCACTTAACTCATCTTTTCTCTTGTATTTAGCCTCCCTTTCCTTGCGCTCACTAATATCCCGGAAGTATATTGAAAGCCCCGTCTTATAAGGAAACGCGTGCACTTCAAACCATCTACCCAACGGCGGGTAAAATTCTTCGAATACCACAGGCTTGTTCTCACTGACTGCCCGCAAGAATTCCTTTGCAAACGTAGTATCTACCACTTCAGGAAACTCATCCCATATTGTCCTGAATAAAAGGTCCTCTTTTCTTCTCCTTAAAAGTTGCGCCGCCTTTGCATTTACATAGGTAAAGCGCCAATCATTATCAACCGCAACAAACCCATCCGTTATGCTTTCAAGGATATCTAACACCTGTCGCCTTGATGCTCGAATCTCTTCAGCCGCCCTTTCGCGCTCTGTAACGTCCTCCCCGATACTTGCTGTGCCGATAACATTGCCCTGCAAATCGCGCAAAAGCACGTTAGTAAATGATATAGTGCGCCTCTCATCCCAACTAGTGACAATATCGTTTTTATAGTGGGCTTGTATCTCGCCCTTAGCAAGTGACTCAAAGAAGAAATCTTTAAGTTGTTCTTGCTGCTCTGCTGGAATAAATATGCTAAACCAGTTCCTGCCTATAACCTCATCTCTTTGCCAGCCGGTCAGGTTAAGTAGGTAATCGTTTATAAAGGTAATCCTGCCCTGGGTATCCAGCATAACAGCAGCAAGCTCAGCTTTTTCCAGCATCTCGCGGAACCTGCGCTCGCTTTCTCTTAGCTCTTCCTCTGTCCTTTTACGATCAGTAATATCAGTAAACGAATTAACAACAACTAAAATATTGCCAGATATATCAAAAAGCGGCACTGCACTTGCTGATACAATCACCTTAGTTCCGTCAGGTCGTTCATGCATATGCTCCAGGTTATATACAGGTTTACCTGTTTGCATAACTGTCGTGAAATGAAGGTCCTCTTCAGATATAGGTTCGCCCCCGATTGTGGTAACTTTCATTTTTAGGTCAGCAAATGTTCGCCCTATAATCTCGCTTCGCTTTAGGCCAAGTATTCTCTCTGCAGCGGCGTTGGCAAACAAAAATCTGCCATCACGACCAACTATGACAATGCCCTCCGCGATTATTTCCAGTACACGCTCCAGCTGTTCTCTCCAGGCAGAGCCTTCCGTCTGGCTCGATTCCATATCCACACCTTTGCTTACTTTTAATAAAGTATTACCCAACAGCTCCCAAATTCTTTACGTTGCCCTGACTTTATCAGTTGAATTTGCAAAACCCCAGGCAGCTGAAGTATAGATGATAAAAAAGCGTGCATTTTGCCACT
>JAIMBH010000037.1 GCA_023511485.1 Bacillota bacterium
GGCATCACCTTGGGCGAGCGGTCCGAGGTGATCACGATCTGTTTGTTGGCGGCATGCAGGTCGTTGAAGGTGTGGAAGAACTCTTCCTGGGTCTGCTCCTTGGTCGCCAGGAACTGGATGTCGTCGATCAGGAGCACATCCACCCCGCGGTAGCGCTCGCGGAAGGCATCGTTCTGGCGGTCGCGAATGGCGCGGATGAACTCGTTGGTGAACGTCTCCGACGTCACGTAGAGCACGTTCAGGCGGCGTTGCTCCGCAACGTGGCCGATAGCATGGAGCAGGTGGGTCTTGCCAAGGCCGACTCCCCCATAGATAAAAAGTGGATTATAGGCCTTCGAAGGAGCCTCAGAAACCGCGAGCGCCGCAGCATGTGCAAACCGGTTACTGCTGCCTATAACAAAAGATTCAAATGTATATTTTGAATTTAAAACAGCCTGTTGTGGTTTTAACTCTGTACTTTTTTGGCGCTGGCTATCTTGCGCAATTGAGAGCTGTTCAGCCTCATCCACAACAACATTGATCTGTATTTCCTCACCTAGAACCTGAAAAAGCGCATCGGTTATCAGACTATTGTATCTCGACTCAAGCCATTCTTTTGCAAAGGAATTTGGAGCCGATATAAAAAGCGTATCACCCTCCATTTGTGTTGGGCTTGTATTTTCAAACCATGCTTTATAAGTCGGCGTATTAAGCTGTTTTTTAATTATTTTTAGAGCTTGACTCCAGATGATATCAAGTTGGTTTTGCAAGAATTATCCCACCTAAGAGCTTAGAATTTCTTCCAAATATCCTATTCCTGCAGAAGTAAGAACTCTTTTGCCTTGTTCGTCAGAAGCGACTAAGGATTTCTCCTCTAAGTATATCAAATCTCTATAAGCAGTGCTAAGACTGATTCCAAGTTCACTAGCTATTTTTGAAGGACCAACAGAGCCGAACTCCATAATAAGGAACAAAACCTGTTGCTGCCTTTTGTTTATATCAAAAGAGAGCGGACGATATAATTTTTGTGTAGCGTTTTTCTGATCGGTATCGCTCGGAACTTTAAGTGTAATGACCGTGCCCTGTTCTAAATTGTCCTCTATTATTATAGCGCCGCCTAAAAAGGATATCGTCTCTTTTGTAATCGGAAGGCCTGAACCAACTCCTTTTATATATTTTTTCATATCTGCGGTTGCTGTTGAGAATCCGGGTTCAAATGCTTTTTCTTTGTTTTTTATTCCGGGTCCCTGATCCGATATCCTTACGGTGTTGCCGTTATCTAGAACGCTTATCACGACTTCTCTAAAATAAGCATGGATAAGGTTTTCAATGATTTCTCTGATGATGGTATATGGCATGCTGCCGCCAATTTCTTTTGACGACTGGTATGTCTTAGTAGCAAGGATGTTTATAAATTCTTCGTAGTCGTCAGCTCCCAACTCGAGCACACGCGGCGCCGAGCGAAGCGTGTCATAAACAGCAAGCCTTGCAGCAATACGGCCGCCCGGCTTCGAGTCGGCACTGTGTGAAGGCAGCGAATTGTCCGCGGATACACAAGTGCCCTCATTCTGACTTTTTTCTAAATTGTCGATAAACCGTTTGAAATAACTTTCCATAAATTATTTATAACTATATCAGAAATTAATTTATCCCCTAAGTTATCAACAAGGTGTCAATATAACCATAGCTAAAAGAACCTTTATTTGCAGCATATTCCATGCACTGAAAAGAATCTGTTAGAAAAGACAAAGAAAAAACAATTTATTGTTGACAGTAAAATACCAGCGAAAATGCGAAAGTTATCCACAAAACTTTCCACACATGTGGAAAACAGAAGAAAGAAGAAAAATGCCTTTCCTTAAAGCCAAGTAAACATCACCTTAACCATATATTAACTTTTCAAAGCCGGATGGCTGCCTAAAAAATGGGGTAGTTGTGGATAACCTTTTTCTCCGGTGCTGAATATTTAAAACCCCATTTCGCATACGCCGGAGGATAATTACCGGCAGCTATTGGAATTTCAAATAATGATAACCCGTTTTATCAGCGTATTTACCCTATTCTTGCGCTTGCTAAACAATGGAGAAATAAATATATTAATAACACGATTGATTTATAAATACAGTAAAAGACGGGCAATCGAAAGTTATTAACATTATCCACAGGCTGCTTGGCGAGGGCAAGAATGAGCCCAACTCCTTGACAGTTATAGGGTCACAACAATATAATATTTCCTGTTCTTTAGTAAGGAGATAAAATTGAAAAGGACATTTCAGCCGAATAGAAGAAAAAGGAAAAAGACGCACGGCTTTAGGATCAGGATGAGAACACGCGCAGGCCGAAAGATCATTGCAAACCGGCGTCGGAAAAGCCGCGCCAGGTTGTCGGCATAAATCGGTGTGATATGCGCAGGGAAGCAAGGATGGCTTCAAGCGCCGAATTCCAGGAAGTGTACCGCAAAGGGAGGTCGGTTGCAAACAAAGACCTCGTTGCTTATGTGCTTAAGAAGCAAGAGCCCATAACAAGATTGGGTATATCTGTATCTAAGAAGATAGGATCGGCGGTTATTAGAAACAGAATAAGAAGGTTGATAAAGGAAGCTTTCCGGCGCAACGAAGCCGAAATATCAAGAGGGTATGACATCGTAATCATAGCGAGGCAGCCGATAAAAGGAAAGTCTTTTCACGACGTTGAAAAGGCTTTTATTGATGTTCTTTTAAAAGCAGGGTTAGTACAGCATCAGATAGAAACATGAAATGAGGGTTTGCTCTTACAGGCTAATATTAGTAAAGCAGCAATTACTGTTTAAAAGAAGGGTGACGCTGTACTAAAGAATCAGAAATGAAAAATCGAGAATCGATTAAATTATTAAAGGCAATAAAAGAAAGGTGAGGATATACTGGCAGGCATTTGAAGGTAATATCAATCTGGTCGACTCTCGATTATCAAAGCTTAAAATTCGATCGAATGTATAATGGAGTTTAATAGATGAAGCACATTGCAATTTTAATAATTAGATTTTACCAGAGAGTTATTTCACCATTATTAGTGCCCTCCTGCAGGTATTACCCCACATGCTCACATTATGCGGTGCAGGCTATTGAGAAATACGGGTTTATGAAAGGCGGCTTGATGGCAGCAGGTCGAATAGCGCGTTGCCATCCATTCTCTGAGGGTGGGTACGATCCGGTAAAGTAAAAAGGAGGCTATAATTTGGGCAGTCTTTGGCAAGGCCTTATAAACATATTAAGAGATATATTATTTTTCTTCCATAATAATATTGTAAGCGATTTTGGAATGGCTATTGTGTTATTGACAGTTTTGGTTCGGGTTGTGATCCTGCCGCTTACAATCAAACAAACAAAGTCTATGTATGAGATGCAAAAGCTCCAGCCAAAATTAAGAGCACTACAAGAGAAGTACAAGGACAACAAAGAGAAGCTACAGCAAGAGATGATGAAATTTTATGCAGAAAACAAGGTAAACCCGTTCGGTGGATGTCTACCGCTAATCTTGCAGCTACCAATATTCTTTGCACTTTTCAGAATGCTCATAACAACGAAGGAGCTGGTATCAGCAACATCGTTCTTCGGAATATTTGTACTTGGCATGACGCCGGGTAAGGCGTTAGGCGCAGGCGTTGGTACATTTATACCGTATCTACTTTTGATACTATTGCTGGCGGTAACGACATATCTACCGCAGAAGATGATGACATCGGATCCACAGCAGCAGAAAATGGGACTTTATATGACACCCTTGATGGTTTTTATTGGGTGGACTTTGCCGGCAGGCGCATTGATATACTGGGTAACCACCAACCTGTGGACAATGGCACAACAGTATGTAATGCTCAAGATTGCAAAGCCAGCGGAGGTTAGCTAATGGAAACGATTGTGGAACGGGAAGGCAATACTGTAGAGGAAGCTATAGAAGCGGCGCTCGCGGAGCTTGGGGTAGATAGAGAAAGCGTTGAAATTGAGGTAATAGAGGATAAAGGAAAGGGTTTTTTCGGAAGAATTACCAACGGAAGAGCAAAGGTTAGGGTCTCGATAAAAGAGAGCAGTTCGGTAGCTATGGCTGTAAACCTAGTGGAAGAGATCATAAAATACATGAACATAGATGACGGCAAGGTAGAATTAACGGAAAGTGACAGTACTATAAAACTTGATATCAGCGGTTCGGGCTTGGGAGTTCTGATTGGCAAGCGCGGGGAAACGCTAAGTGCAGTTCAAACAATAGTTAATACCGCGTTAAAAAAAGCGGGACTTGACAAAAAGCTAGTCATTGATGTTGAAGGATATCGGGAGCGAAGGGCGGACACTGTAAAAGATACTGCACTCAGGGCTGCAGATAAGGCTATCAGAACTGGAAGGTCGGTATTACTTAAACCGATGAACTCATTTGACAGAAGAATGGTTCATGTGACACTACAAGATAATAATAAAGTGTATACAACCAGCGAAGGCGAAGAACCAAGAAGGCAGGTAAGAATAATACCAAAGGGATAAAAAAGAAATAAAAAGAAAATGGAATGGATAGACCCGGCTTCTTGGAGCCGGGTCTTTGTTTCACGTGAAAAATTTGGCATAAAGCAATCAGCCGCTACATATAAAACTGCAAGCCAGTTACTGACACACAAACACGATACCATGATAATATTGGGTAGCGATTTAGCTCAGCAGGGAAACTGTGATAGCAATGAAGGTCTATAACAACGATACGATAGCAGCGATTTCAACGGCAGTAGGTGAGGGTGCAATTGGAATAGTACGCCTCAGTGGGGAGCGCGCGGTTGAAATTGCTAGCAAGATATTAAGGCAAAACAATAAAACGAGCCTATCGGATAGGCGCAGCCACAGCATCTTCTTAGCATCGGTGGTCGATCCCGAAGACGGATCGCTGGTTGATGAGGTTTTGGTCTCAATAATGCGTGCGCCGAACACCTATACAAGAGAAGATATTGTAGAGATTAACTGCCACGGCGGAGCAGTGGCCCTTAGAAAAACGCTTGGCTTAGCACTTGCAGCTGGGGCGAGGATTGCTGATCCAGGGGAGTTTACAAAACGCGCCTTTTTAAACGGAAGAATAGACCTGACGCAGGCTGAGGCTGTAATAGATGCAATAAGGTCTCGCACGGACGCGGCACTAAAAGCCGCCATAAACCAGCTGGAAGGAGGCCTTTCGCGCGATATAGGAGATATTGCAGAAGACATAGCAAATGTACTTACACAAATAGAAGCAGCCGTAGACTTTTCAGATGAAGACATCGAAACACTTCCGAAGCAGCATCTAATCGAAACGCTAAGAGGCGCGGTTAATAAAATAGATCGGTTGGTAAGGACGGCGGTACGGGGCCGGATTTTAAAAGAAGGCGTAAAAACCGCTATAATAGGAAGGCCAAACGTTGGAAAGTCAAGTCTTTTAAATGCATTGCTGCGCAGAGAAAGAGCAATTGTTACCCCTGTTCCGGGGACGACGCGCGATATTATCGAGGAGATGGTAAATGTACGCGGTATCCCACTCATTTTAACCGACACCGCAGGAATTAGAGATTCAAACGACGAGGTTGAAAGGATCGGTATCGAATTTTCCCGAAAAGCTATTAAGGCGGCAGACATAATAATCTGCGTTTTAGATGCAAGCCAGGAGATATGTGACGAGGACTTGGCTCTTATCAGCGAAATCGGTCGGGATACGGCGGTACTAGTTTTAAATAAAACCGATCTGCCGCAAAAGATATCTCGCGAAAATCTACAGCTACCAGGAAACTTTAAGGCAGTCGTAAAAGTCTCGGCGATATCTGGGGCAGGGGTTGAGGCACTTGAGGAAGAGATTGAAAAAATTTTGCTCGATGGAAGTGTGGGGATTGCAGGCTCGACGATAATTACAAATGCACGGCATGAACAATTACTAGAGATGGCGCTTGGCCATGTAAGAGAGGCTACAGCCCTAATCGAAGCAGATCAGCCCGAGGAAATAGTTTCTACGGTTCTAAAGGAATCCCTGGATTGTTTAGCCGAAATTACCGGTGAAGCTATTGGAGATGATATTCTTGGCAGGATATTTAGCCAGTTCTGTATCGGAAAATGATCGGGACCTTAATCTTAAAGATGCGCCAATTCTTTTTGTAGCAGGAATATATGGCGCAAGCAAGGCCTAAAAAGCCACACACTTTACTTATCCCTGGAAAATAAAACAAGACTGCTAACCAAGCAAACTAGACCATAGGCCAAAGCAAAAGAGGATTAAAGAAAAGAAAATTACCATGAAAAGTTTACCAGACACACAAAAGAAAATATTTGATGTTATTGTAGTTGGGGCTGGTCATGCCGGATGTGAGGCAGCGCTGGCTGCTGCACGTATGGGCTGCTCTACGCTGCTTTTAACTATTAGTCTTGATACAGTTGGATGGATGCCGTGCAACTCTTCGATTGGCGGTCCGGGCCGCGGTCAGCTTGTACGGGAAATTGATGCCCTTGGTGGAGCAATGGCAAAAATCGCAGACCGCAATACTATTCATTCAAGGCGTTCAAACACGTCTAAAGGAGTGGCTGTGCAGGCGCCATTTGCAATTGTTGACAAACGAAAATATCTTTTATCGATGAAGAATTTGCTTGAGAACACACCGAACCTGCATCTAAGACAGGCATTAATCCAAGATATTAAACCCATTGATGGTTATTTAATATTAGAATCCGTTTTTACGGAGGAATTTGTGGGAAGAACAGTTGTGCTTGCCGCCGGCACTTTTATGCATGGGGAGATTGTATACGGAGATATTATGGAGCCGGCAGGCCGTTACAGTGAAGTTTCAGCGCCCGAAATATCCGAAGCACTGGTCCGCTTGGGTTTCTCGCTGGGGCGATTTAAAACCGGAACGTCGCCTAGAGTAGCGAGGAAGAGTATAGATTTAAAAGCAATGCAAGCAATGATGCCGGACAAAAGTCCAGAGCCGTTCTCTTTCTGGACAGAGGATTTCAACCCGCTTTCGCTTCCATGTTATAAAACATATACTACTAAGGCTACAGAAGATATTATTCTTAAACATTTGGCAGAATCACCGCTTTATAACGGTTTCGCTTGCGCAATGGGAACCCGGTATTGCCCATCAATAGAGGACAAAGTTATACATAGCCAGGATCGTGAAAGACATCCTGTGTTTCTGCAACCCGAAGGGGATGATCAGAGCGAGCTTTATATACACGGTTTGTCTACCTCTTTACCCGTCGCCGTACAGGAGAAAATCATAAGAAGCACTCCGGGGTTAGAAAAAGCTGAGATAATGAGACCCGGCTATGCGGTTATGTATGACTTTATTTATCCGGATCAGCTTCTACCCTCCCTTGAAACAAAGCTTATCTCAGGTTTATTTACCGCAGGGCAGATAAACGGCACATCTGGATATGAAGAGGCAGCCGCACAAGGATTGATTGCGGGCATAAATGCTGCACTTAAGGTAAAAGGAGAGCCACCTTTTATCCTTGACAGATCCCAGGCTTATATCGGAGTACTTATCGATGACCTTGTCACAAAAGGGGTTGATGAGCCATACAGGATGTTTACTTCCAGAGCCGAATATCGCCTCATCCTAAGGTCGGACAACGCAGATTTAAGGCTATCAAAATTTGGCTATAAGCTTGGTCTAATCGATGAGCAGAGCTATGCAAAGGTTGTGGAAAAAGAGCGGTTTATAGAAAGTGCGGTTGATGACAACATGTGCGAGGAAGAAACATTTAAAGGAGAGGTGCCCGGCCATGTTATAAGAGAAGTAACCGCTGAGAAGAAGTACAAGCCATATATTGCCCAGGAGAAAAAGAAGATAGATGAATTCAAGCAATTAGAAGATATGCCAATACCGGATGATATAGATTATTCTTCAATAAAAGGCTTATCTAAAGAGGCGGTACAGAAACTCTCAAAAATAAGGCCATCGACTGTAGGGCAGGCGTCTAGGATTCCAGGCCTGCGCCAAAGTGACTTACAAATTATAAGGCTAAAAGCGCTGGCAAAGCCTGTTCATTATTAATGAACACTTGTTCATTATTAATGAACAGGCATCTCAGAGGCCCGTTTCACGTGAAACAAAATGCTCTTAAAAGACAGAGGGCGCCTAGAAAATAAAACAAGACTGCTAACCAAGCAAACTAGACCATATGTCAAAGCAAAAAGGATTAAAGAAAAGAAAATTACCATGGAGAGTTTACTAGAAACACAAAGGAAAATATTTGATGTTATTGTAATTGGGGCTGGTCATGCCGGATGTGAGGCAGCGCTGGCTGCTGCACGTATGGGCTGCTCTACGCTGCTTTTAACCATTAGTCTTGACAAAATCGCTCTCATGCCCTGCAATCCTGCTGTTGGTGGAATTGGAAAGGGGCAAATTGTCCGCGAAATAGATGCACTTGGCGGAGAGATGGGCAGAAATACCGATCATGCCGCCCTTCAAATTAAAGTGCTAAATCGTCGAAAAGGCCCTGCGGTTCAGGCCTTGCGAGCTCAAACTGACAAAAAAATGTATGAGGACCGGATGAAGCGCGTGCTTTGGAACCAGAATAATATAAGCATCGCGCAAGGCACTGTATCAAAAATTATTGTTCAGGGTGGCAAAGTCACCGGTGTTCGTTTAAACAACGGCGCTTCATTTAAAAGCAAAACCGTGATCATATCGTCTGGTACATTCTTAAGGGGTCAAATCGTCATAGGAGATATTATTAGGCAAGCGGGCCGCATGGGTGAGCTCCCTGCAAATGACTTGACCTCGTGCCTTATAGATCTAGGCCTTGAAATAGGGCGTTTTCAATCGGCAACCCCTCCTCGTGTAGATTTTCGAACTATCGATACGTCACGGATGATTATACAGCCTGGCGATGATGAACCGCTCTCATTTTCACATTCCGCTGAACAAGTCTTGCGCAAGCAGATACCCTGCTTCCTTACGTATACTAATAAAAATACACATAGGGTTGTAAAAAACAATCTTCATCTCTCGCCAATAACAACAGGTACTGTAACTGGGCACGGCCCGCGGAATTGCCCATCGATTGATCGCAAGATTATTAATTTCCCCGAGAAGGAAAGTCACCCCGTATTTGTAGAACCAGAGGGCTGGAATACAAATGAGATGTATCTTCAGGGACTTACAACCTCTTTACCCGTCGCCGTACAGGAGAAAATCATAAGAAGCACTCCGGGGTTAGAAAAAGCTGAGATAATGAGACCCGGCTATGCGGTTATGTATGACTTTATTTATCCGGATCAGCTTCTACCCTCCCTTGAAACAAAGCTTATCTCAGGTTTATTTACCGCAGGGCAGATAAACGGCACATCTGGATATGAAGAGGCAGCCGCACAAGGATTGATTGCGGGCATAAATGCTGCACTTAAGGTAAAAGGAGAGCCACCTTTTATCCTTGACAGATCCCAGGCTTATATCGGAGTACTTATCGATGACCTTGTCACAAAAGGGGTTGATGAGCCATACAGGATGTTTACTTCCAGAGCCGAATATCGCCTCATCCTAAGGTCGGACAACGCAGATTTAAGGCTATCAAAATTTGGCTATAAGCTTGGTCTAATCGATGAGCAGAGCTATGCAAAGGTTGTGGAAAAAGAGCGGTTTATAGAAAGTGCGGTTGAGAAGCTTGGGCGAATAATTCTTCCCCCAACAGATATAGTGAACGATCGACTGCTTAAAATCGGCACTACCCCTGTTTCAAGTCAAGTATCCCTTCTTGAGCTTTTGAAGCGCCCTGAGGTCCAGATAAAGCATCTTGAGCAATTTTATCCTGAGCTTGCCCTTATTCCTGCACGGTATAAACAACTGCTTGAAACCGAGGTTAAATATGAAGGGTATATAAAACGCCAGCAGTCACAAATAAAGCAGTTTAAACGGCTCGAATCCAAGAGGATCCCAGCTGGTATAGACTATAACGCCCTTACCGGCCTTACTATCCAGGCACGCGAGAAGCTGGCCAGAGTGCAACCGCAATCTATTGGACAGGCCTCTCGAGTTTCCGGCGTGTCCCCAGCGGATATAAATGCGCTCCTGATACACCTGGAACAGCTTACAAGAGAAAACAGGGGGGAAAATGCAGATAGAGACACCGTCCCAAATCTTGGTTAAGGGCGCCTCGTCAATGGACCTTTCTCTTAATGAGAAACAGCTACGCCAGTTTCAACTCTATTTGAGGGAGCTTAAAGCCTGGAACCAGCATTTTAATCTTACAGCAATAAACGAAGACCGGGATATCGTCATCAAGCACTTCCTTGACTCAATTGCAATACTTAGCAAATTCAATATTCCGGAGGAGTGCACGACAGTTGATATAGGGGCCGGCGCCGGTTTCCCTGGCATCCCGGTAAAAATTCTTCGGCCGGATATTCAGCTTACATTAATTGAATCTTCCCAAAAGAAAGCGCGCTTTCTCGCACACGTAATTGAACTGCTGGATTTAAAAGATGCTTGGGTTTATAACGGCCGGGCTGAGGACTTTGGTCGCAAAAAAGAAAACCGCGAGCGATTTTCGCTCGCGGTATCCCGTGCAGTTGCTAACCTCACAGTGGCTGTTGAATATGCGCTACCGCTGTTAAAAGTGGGCGGTCGCTTTGTTATCTACAAAGCGACACACGTTCTTGAGGAGGTTTCGGGTGCCGAGAAGGCTATAAAATTACTTGGCGGTCGCGTTGAAGAGATAGCTAAAGTTGTGATACCATTTCTTCAAGCAGAGCGATACTTAGTATCGATCGTAAAGGCGGCCCCAAGCCCGCGCGGATATCCGCGCAAAGCAGGTCTGCCGACGAAAAGGCCGCTAACATAAGGGCAGTTTATATAGGTCAAACGCAGTATTGGGCAGGGCAATAATGGCAATAGGTCTATTTTCCCGTCGTTTGCAGCAGCTGGAAGTCGACATAAAAGAAGAACAGGTTACAGCAACAAATTTATTTCCGCAAGAAATCCCCGCAGGAAAAAGGGCTTTGACACTTGCCATCGTAAACCAAAAGGGTGGCGTTGGCAAAAGCACTACAGCCGTAAATCTTAGCGCTTATCTTGCCGATATGGGGCAAAAGGTTTTGTTGATCGATTTTGACCCCCAGGGTAATACAAGCAGCGGACTGGGCATCGATAAAAAGGGGCTACGCCATTGTATATACAATTCGATTGTGGATGAAGTACCTGTTACGAATGTAGTTATTAATACCAATATTCAGCGCCTCTCCCTGGTTCCTGCAACCGTACAGCTTGCTGGCGCCGAAATTGAGCTCGTGTCTGCATTATCCAGGGAATATAGGCTTAAACGAGCGATAGAGTTTGTAAAATACCAGTATGACTACATAATCATCGATTGCCCGCCCTCTCTGGGCCTATTGACCGTAAACGCACTTACAGCTGCCGATGAACTTATCATCCCGGTGCAATGCGAGTTTTATGCGCTTGAGGGGTTAAGCAAGCTTCTTGAGAGCGTTCGCCTGGTTAAGGCGCACCTTAATCCAGAACTCAAAATCGCTGGCGTTTTGATGACCATGCATGACATCAGGACTCGAATATCGCAGCAGGTTATCGATGAGGTTAAGAAATTTTTTCGGGAGCTTGTCTATGAAACCGTTATACCAAGGACAGTTCGCTTAAGTGAGGCTCCAAGTTTTGGTGTTCCAATAAATCGATATGATGCAGAATCAAAGGGCGCACAGGCATATCAACAATTAGCAAGGGAAGTGGTAGAGCGTGCAGAAAAGAGGACTAGGTAGAGGCCTGGATTCATTGATACCAAGTTTTAGCCCCGGATTGGGTGCACCGATGATAGTGGACGGCGAGGAACCGGCCGTTCAGTTGAAGAATATTGCCGTGTCTAAAATAGTTCCAAACCCCAACCAGCCGCGAAAGCATTTTGACGAAGCAGCTTTTGCAGAACTTGTAGCTTCCGTGAGGGAGCATGGCCTTCTGCAGCCGGTTGTAGTTAGACCGAACGGCTCCCTGTTTGAGCTAATAGCAGGAGAGCGACGCTGGCGCGCGGCAAAGGAAGCCGGTGTAGATAAAGTTCCGGCAATTATAAGGCCTTCCTCAGATGCTGAAACGCTGCAGCTGGCACTAATCGAAAACCTGCAGCGGCAAGACTTAAACGCACTCGAGGAGGCAACCGCATATTACCATCTCATCGAGGATTTTGGCTTTAGTCAGGAGCAGCTTGCCGAAAAGGTTGGCAAGAGTAGAAGCGCTGTCGCAAACACCGTAAGGTTGCTAAACCTTCCCGATCTGATAAAGAAGCATATTGTAGACGGCAAGCTAACAGCCGGCCATGCAAGGGCTATTCTCTCCTTTCCCAGAGAAGATATGCAGGTAAAGCTTGCTGAGCGCGTTATCAGTGATGGCTTGTCTGTAAGGCAGGCGGAGGCACTGGCCAAGCTTTGGCAGAATCCGAGCCAAAGAACGGCGAAAGAATCCATGCCTTTCCACCATAAGGCTATGGCAAAGAGAATTTCAAGAAAACTATCGGCAAGGGTGCGCATAAAAGCGCAGGGCAGCAAGGGCCGCATTGAGATACATTATAAGAGCGCGGACGATCTAAAGCGTATATTTGCTATGCTTACTGGTGAGGAAGCAGTTGAGCCAATGATTTAGGATGTTGTGGCTAGATGGTAGCTAGAAGGCAATTCAGCAATGTTTTATTTACCTGATAGGTAAATTTGCCGATAATAGATTATCAGCTGATTTAAATGTTTTTTAGCTGCTTTTGTGTTTTTCGTTAAAATTTATCCGAACTTGCGTTAGAATATACTTAACGGCAGTACCATGGAAGGAGTCAAATGAGGGAAAAGCGATTTGGTGCATTCGAATTTAGTTTAGGGGTCTTGTTTGGCATGGCGATAGGAGCAGTTATTGCTCTTCTGATGTCACCTCGCTCCGGAGCAGAGATCAGGGGCAGTATTGCCAGCAAATCGCGCGACTTTAAGACGATGGCATCGGAGCTTTTCGATCAAGCCAAAAACGGCCTTGAAGCAGCCGCCTCTCAAATCGAAAGAGCCGTGGGTCTCCAGGAAAGAAGCTTAAGGCGAAAGCTAGATGATATAAGGGCTCAGCTGGAAGAGTATCATCTAAACGAAGCTTAAAATCCTAGGAAGCTTTAAGCCTAGCATTAACCTACTCTAGAACCCTCTTTATTGTGCTTTAAGTGAGTCCTTAGATAGAAGAATACGGCCACCAAAATTGCAATGCCAACAACCATATCAAGGCCGTGAAACACATTTCTGATTTTATCCCAGTTCTCACCCATTTTTATGCCGACAAAAGCCAAAAGAAGCGTCCAGGGTATGATCCCAATGGTTGAGTAAATAATAAACTTTAAGAAGCCCATTTTTGATATCCCTGCGGGCAACGAGATAAACGTGCGAACCACTGGCATCATTCGCGTAAATAGCACGGTGGCCTCACCATATTTCTCAAACCACTTATCGGCCCGCCCGATATCTCTCGGAGATATCAAAACATACTTGCCATATCGCTCCAGAATATATCTACCACCGCTTCTACCGATAAAATAAGTGGCTGTTGACCCCAGAACCTGTCCGGCTGAGCCAACTGCTACGACCATCCAGAAAGACAGCAGACCCTTTGATGATGCAAAACCGCTAAAAGGCATAACCACTTCAGATGGCACCGGAATACAGGCGCTCTCCAAGAACATACCGACAAATATGGCCCAGTAGCCAAATTTTTCGATTATCGCCACAACGGCATTTGCAACCAGGTCAAATACTGTCATTTCCACCATCCATGTTTAGCCACCGCATCTTGCGCCGGTACTTACGTGCAGCAGCTAAAAGCCGATAAGTTTTGCAAGTTTAATGCATGCATTATAAAGTAGCATAAGCGGTTCCGTTTTTAAAGCGGATCTATGACATGACACTCTGCACTATGCGTCAGGGATAGCAAAGGCTTTCTGCCACAGTAAGGGCAGGGTTTTATCAATGATTTGGGAATATAGATATGCAGTTATTGACTAGCCAGGGTGCACTCTGGCAAAGCACGTTCGGGTAGGAATATGTCGAACTGGTACCAGAAAACAATCGAAGAAACATATAAAGAGCTTGGGACGGGACCATCAGGGCTTTCTGATGCTGAAGCCAAAAAGCGGCTGATCAAGTATGGGCCAAACGAGATTGAGAGGAAAAGGCGGAAAGCCCCGTTCTGGCTATTTCTCGATCAGTTTAAAGATTTCATGATCATCGTCCTGATCATTGCGGCTATAATCTCCGGCTTCGTGGGGGAGGCTGCCGACACCCTTGCGATTATAGTAATTCTCGTTCTGAACGCGGTTATAGGTTTTGTGCAAGAATACCGGGCTGAGAGGGCAATAGAGGCACTACGAGTAATGGCGGCTCCAGAAACAACGGTGCTTCGCGAAGGCCGGTCAATTACTATTCCTGCAGCTGAAGTGGTGCCGGGCGATGTTGTCTTACTTGAGGCGGGCAGGATTGTTCCTGCTGATTTGCGCCTTACCGAGGCAGTACGCCTCGAAATCAATGAGTCATCGCTTACAGGCGAGTCGGTTCCAGTTAAGAAAATAACAGAGCCAATATTGCAAGAGAACGTTTCTTTAGGTGACCGACTGAACATGGCATATAGCGGTACGTTTGTAACGTACGGGCGTGGCCGGGGTGTGGCGGTTGCAACCGGCATGCAAACAGAGTTCGGCAGAATAGCTTCATTGATTCAAGAGGTCGATGAGCTACGAACACCACTACAGCGCCGGCTGGCAGTCTTTGGCCAATATCTAGCAATGGCAGCCATTGCCATATCGGCTATTGTTTTTCTCGTCGGGCTAATTCGGGGCGGGCCAGTCGGGCTTATCTTCCTGACAGCGGTTAGCCTCGCTGTTGCCGCAATTCCTGAAGCCCTGCCGGCTGTCGTTACCATCGCTCTATCGCTTGGCGCAAGCCGAATGGTAAGAAGCCATGCGCTTATAAGGAGACTGCCCGCAGTCGAAAGCCTCGGCTCGGTCACATTTGTATGCTCTGATAAGACAGGAACACTTACCGAGAATAAGATGAAGGTGGAAAGGGTTTATGCAGGCGGCGAAGATTACTACGTTACAGGCACAGGATATGAGCCAGAAGGAAAGTTCATTGATAAGACCGGAAAAAGTATTGACCTATCGGACAAGCCACTTTGGCAACTGTTCTTTCGCGGTATTGCCCTTAACAACGATGCGCAGTTATTAAGGCGTGACGGAAACTATGATATAATCGGCGACCCAACAGAGGCATCGCTTGTTGTTGCTGCTGCCAAGGCTGGTTATCCGAAAGAGAAAATAGAGTCGATTTGCCCACGTATTTCGGAAATTCCCTTTGATCCTGAGCGAAAACTTATGACTACGGTACACAGCTGCAATGGCCAATATATTTCTTACACGAAAGGCGCAGTTGATGTATTGCTCGAGCGCGCAACAGCCGAGTTTACCTCTGATCTCGAGGTGGCTTCTCTTACTATGGAAAAAAAGCAGGAGATAGGCGCAAAAGGCGATGAGCTTGCCGCCCAGGGACTCAGGGTTCTTGGCCTTGCGGCAAAGTTGTTTACAAAACCACCAGAGGCGATAGACACTGAGCATCTTGAGGCACAGGTAGTCTTTGTTGGTTTAGTTGGTATCATCGATCCGCCGAGGGCTGAAGCCAAAGCCGCTATCGCAGAGTGCAAGCAGGCTGGCATACAGCCGGTTATGATTACTGGAGACCACCCTCTAACGGCAAAAAATATCGGCATGCGGTTGGGGCTTATTGATGAGCACGCTGATATCATTACCGGCGAGGAGCTGTCCCATCTGCCGCTTCAGGAATTTGAGGAGCGGGTGCAGTATATACGAATTTATGCGCGTGTCGCCCCGGAACAGAAAATGAAGATTGTGCAGGGTCTGCAGGACAAGCATGAGATAGTAGCTATGACGGGAGATGGAGTAAACGATGCGCCGGCCTTGAAAAAAGCTGACGTCGGTGTAGCCATGGGAATAACTGGAACCGATGTTGCTAAAGAGGCGAGCGACATGATTCTTCTCGATGATAACTTTGCAACAATTGTAGCTGCCGTACGCGAGGGCCGACATATCTATGACAATATCCGCAAGTTTATTCGCTATACGATGACCAGCAACTCCGGTGAGATATGGACGATTTTTCTGGCGCCTTTTTTGGGTTTACCAATCCCCCTCCTGCCCATCCAAATTCTTTGGATTAACCTTGTCACTGACGGGCTGCCTGGCCTTGCGCTAACAGCTGAGAAAGCTGAGGCCGATATCATGAGGCGCCCTCCACGGCCACCCCAGGAGAGTGTCTTTGCGCACGGTACATCTGCACATATCTTATGGGTCGGTCTGTTAATGGGGGCGGTCTCACTGCTTACCCAAGCTAGCTCGATTTATTATCATTTTGGTGATTGGCGCACCATGACCTTTACGGTGCTGACGCTGCTTCAGATGGGTCATGTTCTTGCAGTTCGGTCGGAGAGAGAATCTCTGTTTACCCAGGGAATCTTTACTAATATGCCTCTTCTAGGAGCCGTTGTCCTCACCTTTGCCTTGCAGATGTCGACAATATATGTTCCCTTTATGCAGCGCATATTTGATACACAAGCTCTCAGCCTCAGCGAACTCGCCGTTACTCTTGCTGCGTCAACAATTGTCTTTTTGGCTGTTGAAGCGGAAAAGGCCGTGCGCAGGTTGTTGCGCAAGAAGGGTTTAGGCGCAAGCAGGGTTTAAGTGTGCTCGCTTTTTAGGTTTAGATTTGATTTTTCAGGGGAACAATCATATCTGTAGCTTAACCTATTGAATCTCTGGACATCCGCCATGTCTCTTTGAAAAACAGGTTTGGCCGGCAAGAAGTATTACAGCTCAAAACAGCGATTGCTAGCTATTTTATTTGATAATTGCCGCAAACTTGGTTATTTTATGGTATATTGTTATATGATGGTATAGAAACCAATCGTACCGATTCTCTTGCGGCAGGAAGACCCCTTATCAATAAATTTGGGATACTTTAAATGTTAATTTAAGAATATTTGTATTACTTAAATGTACGACTTACAAGGAGGTTTCAAATGTCAGGAAAAATAACACTTAGCGTCATTAAGGCCGACGTTGGTGGATATGTTGGTCACAGCGATGTCCACCCTGAACTTCTTAAGAAAGCCGAGGAGAAGCTCGAGTCAGCAAAAAAAGAAGGCCTTCTTATCGACTACTCGCGCCAGAAAGTCGGGGATGATATTGCCCTAATAATGACTCACAAACAGGGCGTAGACTCGGTTGACGTCCACAAATTTGCGTGGGAGACATTCGAGGCGGTAACAGAGGTTGCAAAAGAGTTAAACCAATACGGTGCAGGCCAGGACTTACTGGCAGACGCCTTCTCGGGAAACGTCAAGGGAATGGGCCCAGGCTGTGCTGAGATGGAGTTTGAGGAGAGAAAAAGCGAGCCAGTAATTGTATTTCTTGCGGATAAAACTGAGCCGGGCGCTTGGAATTTTCCGCTTTACAAGATGTTTGCCGACCCATTTAACACAATCGGCCTTGTTATTGATCCCAACATGCACGGAGGTTTTGTCTTTGAGGTGCACGACCTAATCGAAGAAAAACGCATCTTCTTCAATGCCCCAGAAGAACTTTATGATATGCTGGTCTTCATTGGGGCACCTGGCCGATATGTTATTAAGAACGTATTTCGTAAATCTGACATGGAGCCGGCTGCAGCAACCTCGACCCAGAAACTGTTCCTGATAGCTGAGAGATACGTAGGCAAAGACGACCCTGTTATGATTGTCCGCTGCCAGAGCGGTCTCCCTGCTGTCGGTGAGGCACTTGAGCCGTTTGCCTTCTCACATACAGTATCTGGCTGGATGCGGGGCTCACACCACGGGCCATTGATGCCGGTATCGGTAAACGATGACACGCCGACCCGTTTTGACGGTCCTCCACGGGTTGTTGGCCTGGGATATCAGCTTTCTAAGGGAAGGTTGATCGGTCCGCGTGACATGCTTGGTGACGTTAGCTACGACAATGCCCGCCGGATGGCTCTTAATATGGCAGATTATTACCGTGCACACGGACCGTTTGAACCGCATCGCTTGCCGCTTGATGAGATGGAGTATACCACTATGCCAAGCGTTATGGAGAAGCTGGCCAAGCGGTTTGAGAGCACAAAAGCAGTCGATAAAGTAGCCAAGTAAAGTATTTTGCTGGATAATTTCGGGCGCGCTTAAAACAGAACTGACGGCCCAAATTGTAAAAAAGTGACTGTAGGGTAATTAGAACATGTAGTAAAATAGTGACTGTGCTTTTTGCACAGTCACTATTATTTGCCTGGCAGATTTGCGCATTTTAATCTTTAGGAGATAAGCATATCGTGAAAAAAACATACGGCGCAGTTTCCAGTACAATAACCATATTGCTGATTGCACTTGTGGCGATGGTATTCCTTAAGCAACCGGGAATTCTGAGCTACCTAATCGAGGTAGACCTGTTTCAGTTTCTACTATTCATAGGCCTTCCGGCCCTGGGTCTTGTGGCTGCGTTTATCAGTTATTACGAATATCATGGCATTGGCCCGCAGGATGGCATCATGCGAAGAGGTCCACACGAAAATATTGTAGCAATCACTTTTGATGACGGGCCAAACCCGAACTTCACCCCGCAGATACTCGATATCCTCAAAGAGAAAGGGGTTAAGGCGACTTTTTTTGTCGTGGGCTTACACGTAAAGAAATATCCGGAGATCGCAAGAAGGATAGTAGCTGAGGGGCATGATATTGGAAACCATACCTACACGCATAAAGATCTTGTTCCATCAACCAGGCGAATGGTTCTCGCGCAGGTCCATAAGACAGATCAGACGATCAAGCGCGTAACAGGAGTATCGACAAATCTTTTTAGACCCCCGCGCGGCATTTACAGCAATGCCGTAAGAAGGTTGCTTGTGGAAGAAGAAGGATACCGCTTTATTCTCTGGTCGGTGAGTAGCACCGATTGGCGAAAGATTAGCCCGAAAAATATTCTTAAAAGAATTGCAAGGTATACGCGCCCCGGAGCGATACTGCTCTTCCACGATAGCGGTGCGCTGGTTCGCCGTGAGGGCGCAAGCAGAGATAGCACGGTAGAGTCGCTTTCAATGGTTATAGACTACTTGAGGGCTAAGGGGTATGAAATAGTGCCGGTTTCAGAAATGATTCGCAGACTCGAAGAAGAGGAGATGGAGGCCGCAGGAATCTGGGGGCAAGCATAAAAGTTTTATTGCCCGCCGCCCGAGAAGTGCTTTCTCGGGTTTTTTATTTAGGCTCTAGTTTTCAAGTGCAATAAAAAACCGGAAGCAGCTGGCGGTAGCGACAGCCAGCTTTTTAATTCTTGCCTTAAAACTTATAGCTGAAGGCTGATAGCTGCTCTAATAGCTGCTGGCCGACGCAAAATCTTTAGTCAAGTTAAAGATTTTGCAAGGCCGCGTATTTATGTAACTTACTTGGTATTATTTATAAGTGGTATGAAAATCGTTATCGCTCCCGACAAGTTTAAAGGAACATTAAGCGCACCCGCGGTTGCACGTGCAGCTGAAGCAGGCGTAAAACAGGCATTTCCCGACGCTGAGATAGTTGCTGTGCCGATGGCTGACGGCGGTGAAGGCACGGTTGATGCAATGCTTGCCGCCAGAGGCGGCAACCGCTATGGCGTGGTTGTAACTGGTCCGCTTGGGGACTCTGTAAAGGCGGAGTTTGGCATTCTAGCCGATGGGACAGCCGTGGTAGAGATGGCTCAGGCATCGGGTCTTAATTTAGTTCCGGAAGGGAAGCGCGATCCCACTGTAACCACGACTTTCGGCACCGGAGAGATAATCGAAGCGGCATTAGATCTTGGAGCGCGGACGTTTATAATTGGCATTGGTGGAAGCGCGACATGTGACGGAGGTATTGGAGTTGCCCAGGCACTGGGGATTAAGATTCGGCGCCGGGGTGGCGGCGAGGTTGGTTTTGGCGGCGGAGAGCTTATTAAGATAGAATCCATCGATATCACTGGTATCGATCCGAGGGTAAAAACGGCAAAGTTCTTAGTCGCAAGCGATGTGGACAATCCGCTTTATGGGCCAAACGGTGCGGCGCATGTATTTGCGCCGCAAAAGGGTGCAACAGCAGAACAGGTAATCGAACTTGACCAGGGCCTCATTCACCTCGCCAGAATAATCAAGGATGACCTAGGGATCGATGTATCAAATCTTGCCGGCGGTGGCGCAGCTGGGGGTCTTGGTGCCGGACTGGTAGCTTTTTTAGGTGCGGCGATCAGGCCGGGAGCGGAACTTATCATCGATGCTGTAGGGCTTCGAGAAAAGATCGAAGGCGCTGACCTGGTTATAACCGGCGAGGGCCAGATTGATGTACAAAGCATCCACGGCAAAACCCCTATCAGCGTTGCGCGGCTTGCCAGCGAGTTATCCGTAAGGGTTTTAGCAATAGCTGGCAGGCTTGGTGATGGCTACCAAAAAGTGTTTGAATTTGGCGTTACCGAACTAGTTTCACTTTCGCAGATTGCTGGATCAGACGATCTAGCTATGAAGAATCCCGTCTTCTATATCGAAAAGGCGGTTTCGGAGACCGTCAAAAAACTCCTCCGTTAGCCCAGGGCAAAAACGCTCATTTTAAGCCTCTATTGTACAGGGAAGAGATATAGCATACAATTGTTAACAAATAATGAACAGCGAGGCAATCAAGCCACTGTTCATTATTTGTTAACACGTGTTAACAAATAATTGTCAACCAGGTAATGGGTGTCAGGAATGTTAGAGGCACTATTTAGGTCCCGGGTTGTTGTAAAGTTAATTGCATATTTTTTAAAACACCCGGATGAGGAGGTCTACTTAAGGGAGATCAGTCGGGAGGTCGCAGAGCCGGCCAGTGCCGTACGGCGTGACCTGAAGCGGCTGGAGGCAATAGGCTTTCTAAGTTCAAGGAAGTACGGCAACCACAAATATTTTGCGGTAAGACAGGACTTCCCGATTTTTCCCGAGCTTAAAAGCTTGTTTTTAAAAACCGAGGGTGCAGTTGAGTTTCTACGTGAGGGCCTTGCTAAGTATAAGGACATACAGCTTGCCTTCGCATATGGTGCCTTCGCGGAGAGGCCGCTTGCAAGCATAAATGAGATAGAACTCGTCATTGTGGGATCGGTAAACGGTAGCAAGCTAGATAACCTTATTGAGAACCTGCAAAAGAAATTGGGCAGAAAGATATATTGCACTCACTATACTCCAGATAGATTCAGATATCTGCTTGAGAAAAAGGACCCATCACTAGAAGCGGTATTAGACGGGGAGAAACTTGTGCTTGTCGCAAATGTGAATCAGAATTAACCTATCTATAGAGTCTCCTGATCAAAAATCCAACTGCTTCAGCCCACCCCAACCCCATAGACTCGCGTGTTATAAAGACGTTGCCAAACTCGTGAATTTTGTTCATAATTTCAGGGTCTTCTAGAACGGCATTTCTAACAAGAAAGAGCACCCCGACTTCCGGAGCAAGCTCGAGATCGGCCACCGAGTCACCGATTGCTGCACACATATTGCGTGGTATCTCGCGCGTTTCACGATCTTTTCGCACGGCAGACGCCTTTCCGCTTGCTTTGGGCAGAAGATGGTACGCATGGATGCGCAATATATCAGGACTTAGATTTTCGCTTCTGCGACGGACCGGCCCGTTATCGATAATCTTTAACTGTTCAAAGCCAGCATCTTGCAAGAAAGCGTTGGCCGCCTCAACATCGATAGAGCCGCGCAGCAGGTGAGTGCACTCTCGATTTTCCGACCAGGGATAGTGATACTCAAGCAAACCCTTGAATTTATTAAGAAGCAGCTCCGGCGCACCGCTCTTTTGTATCTCCTTCCATACATTATTTTCCTCAGCAGGAAAGTCCCCCACATTTAACACTACTATTTCGCCCATGTTATACACCAGCTGGCAACCAAGCTCCGCGATCCAGTTCTTGAAACCAAGTATCCTGGCGTCTGAGTGAAGCTGGTGGCGGTTGCGCCCAGAAATAAGTACGACATCAATCCTGTGCATGTGGCATTCAAGTATTGCCTGTGCGGGGATGCTTGTAAATTGATGGTTTGCATCCATAAAAAGGCACCCACCAGGTCCAAGCAAGGTGCCGTCGACGTCGCTATAGATGACCTTGAGCTCGGGCACCATTATATCTATAAGCTCGGCTGGCCACGGCTCAACATATTCGGCTATTGATAGCCTCTCAAGCAAGTCTAAACCCATCGCTTATTAACCTTCCCATCGTTTAAGTAACGATGATAAAACTATCCTGCTAAAATCATTTTAGTATCGTTTGGAAGATTTTGAAACCCTGCGAATTGCCTCATCAAAAATCTATTCAAACCTATCATCGTTGCCTCAAACAAAAAACTATCTGAAAGGGGTGAGAGT
>JAIMBH010000038.1 GCA_023511485.1 Bacillota bacterium
GCACCTTAAGGTGCGGCCAGCAGTGTGCCCTTATAGGGCTAGTGCAAACCGCACCTTGAAGGTGCGGTTGTGATTATCGGATTCAAACTGCTGAAGTGGCAAATAATACAAGCACTAGGATTGGAACCATCACATGGAGGCATTTAGTGATTGAGCGGGGCATACTATACGTTGTAGATCCTGCTGCTAACTGCATAAGGCAGCAGGTTCTCACAATGCTAAAATATTTAAACAGAGCAAGATATAAGCCCTACCTGGTTGTATCAGAAGACGCTTACCTTATCGAGCACGCTCGGAAGCTAAATGTAGACTATATTACAAATCCGGGCATTTCTACCGCAAGCAAGATAAATATCGGCGGCATTTGCAGGAGCATTGAGCAGTTTGTAGCTGAGCGAAAGATAAATCTCATCCATAGCCACGGTATCCAGGCATGTTTTGTGGCTGCTAATTTAGCAAAGTCTCTTAATGTAGCACATATAAGCACCGTCCATCTAATTGATGATAGTCACAAGAAAAAAGGCCTATTTAGCGTTGGCACTGATAAAATACTTGCTATGGCCGACCATCTAATAGCGGTTTCTGAGGTAGTTAAGGCATCAATCGATAGCATTTCAGATAATATAACCCTTATATACAATGGTATTGAGGCCGACCGCTTTGCAGAAACGCTAGATTCAGAACAGTTGTTTAGAGAGCTAGGAATTGAAAAGGGGAGTTCTTTAATCGGCGTAATAACAACCTTAGAACCAGGGAAAGGAACTGATGTATTTCTAGACGCTGCATCATTACTAGCAGGTTTAAGGGAAGATATGCGCTTTGTGGTTGTCGGTGATGGACCAGAGCTTGAGGCTCTAAAGAAGAAGTCATTTAGCCTTGGCATTGGAAAGAGAACCTATTTTCTCGGGTTCAGACGAGATGTTGCACATATCTTAAAAAGCCTCGATGCGGTAGTTATACCAAATTTAAGCCCGGGGCTGCCAATTATACTGCTTGAGGCCTTAGCCAGCTCAAAACCAGTAATAGTCACCGATGTACCTGGCGTTCGAGAGGCAGTATCCGAATCGGAGGTTGAATTCGTACCCGTTAAAGATCCTATAGCGATAGATAAGGCTGTAAGAAAAATACTATCGCAGAGGATGGTTGCGGGAACGAAAGCCCAGGAAGGTCAGAAATTGGTTAAAGACAGATTCAGCGTTCAACAAATGATGAAGCCTACGGAATCCCTCTATTTAAAACTTGCTAAATAAAGATCTGCACCATCTTTATTTGTCCAGGCAACTTAGGAATAGTTTTCAGGAAATAAATTGGTTAAATCTGGCTTGAATATTTTTGCGCTATTTTCCGTGCGCAAAATATCAAGAAAAGCTTATACTTGTATCTAAGAGGCGTATATAATATTAACGATTGCTGTATGAAGGTTACTGAAAGCGACCGCACCGAAAATGACCGGTGATACTTAATAAGAGAAAATAATCCAGGTAAAAAAACGATATGTCGAAATTGGTAAGCTATATAATTCCGGCCTACAATGAGCGTGCCTACATAGGAAATGTCGTTAGGGAATTGAGCAAGGTAAGCCTGCCAGCAGGTGTGCAGTATGAGATCGTGGTTGTAGATGACGGGTCTTCGGATGGAACAGCAGATTACCTTGAGGCAGTGACGGATGTCATCAATCTAAGAGTACATCGTTTACCACAGAACCGCGGGAAAGGCTTTGCACTTCGTGAAGGATTTCGAGTTGCAAGGGGTGACGTTGTAATAGTTTGCGATGCCGACTCAGAGTATAGTCCGGACGATATCCCTAAGATAATCCAGCCAATTTTAGAAGGGCGGGCAGAGATTGTATATGGAAGCCGGTTTCTTGGCAGTATAAGCGGCATGAAATTTGCAAACCGCCTTGCAAACAAGATTTTGACAGCAACGGCGAATATTTTATTTCGTGCTAAGATAACAGACGAGGCAACAGCATATAAAGCTTTTAAGAAAGAGGTTCTTGATTCTGTTAATTTGGTCTGCACGGGCTTTGAATTTTGTCCTGAAGTTACCGCAAAGATGCTGAAGAGGGGCTACAAGATCAATGAGGTTCCGATAAAGTATACAGCGAGAACAGTTAAGGAAGGTAAGAAAATAAGGTGGCAGGATGGCTTTATAGCGATCTGGACGTTGATAAAATACCGGTTAATTGACTAATAAAGAGACCCTATACTTATTTTCTAGAATTTGCTCTCTGGAGTTAAAAATAGAAGTGGCCAATATCTTTCGCAAGGTAGATGCTGTAAAAATCATACTAATTACCGCGCTAGTCATCGGAATCGTGATGCGCATTAGTGCCTGGAATGATGGCGAAGGCAACAATATATTAAGCGTATCGCGAGACTCAGCTATGTATAATGCCATTGCTAAAAATATAATTGCCGGAAAAGGCTATGTTGGGAAAGACCATATGATCGCAAGAAACGGTCAGCCAACGGCATTTTACGGTCCTACCTATCCACTTTATCTGGTTTTCATATATTCGATATTCGGACAATCGCTAAAAGCGGTGCAAATATCTCATTTAATCCTTGAGCTTATCACGGGCTTATTAATTTATATATTGGGGTTAAGGCTTTTTGGGAGATTACAAGGGGCGATTGCGGCCTTTATTTATGCAACCTCACCGGAGATTATTCATTACGGCTTCAGGATAATGACGGAAATAGTTTACATATTCCTGGAGATCCTGGTTTTGCTGCTGATTGTGGGTCTGTTGCAGAGAGAGAAGCCAACGCTTCGGACGCTGGCTTTAGCTGGTATTGTGTTTGGGATAGCCTATTTATGTAGGCAAACAATATTTTTACTGCCGATTGTATTTATACCTATCATGTGGCTCAAGTATATGAAAAACGGTTATATTTGGATGCTAAAATCCGTTGCAGTATTTTTGATATGTGCAGGCGTTGTACTGGCGCCATGGGTGGTGAGAAATTACATAACGTTTGGCGAAGTGATAATAGGGACGACAACAGGCCCGGCCACCCTTTGGTGGGGTATGCTTGAAGATAAAGGAACACCGTTAAGCATTTTAGAGAAGAGGTACCGCGATGAGCACCCAAAAATGAACGAGGTCCAAATGGCCCACCAAATGTCCAAGGAAGCAAAGTATGCGCTGCTTCGCATGACAAAAGATGAGATTATCGGAAAAGTAATAAATCGTCCGCGTCGGCTTTTCGGATACCCCAAAAAAATTATCGATCCGAAAGCACTAAAACAGACTGCAACAGGCATTGCTTATTCTCTACTGGGAGTGTTAGGTATGGCCGGGCTTTTTATTGGCTCTCGCGGCAGGTATGACAGGCTGGTTATACCGGTGTTCACGCTGTCGGTGGTTGGGCTTCACCTTTTGACACATGCCACATTCAGGTATCTGATGCCCGAAGTTCCACTTCTTGCACTTGGCCTTGGAAACTTTATCGTCTATATTGCGACTGCAGCAAAAAGACGAACAAAGCAGTTACGGGGTAGCTATTTGACTGCTTCTTAGCGCACATATATGATTGATTAATAGCTGGCAGCCTTCAGCTGTCAGCCGTCAGCTTAAAGACAAAGAAATAAGAAGCTGATTGCTGATAGCTGATTGCTGGTAGCTTTAATTAGGAGGTAATTAATGCGGCGAAAAATCGCAGCTATATTTGTGGCAACCATAGCTTTCCTATCAATCTTATCCCAGCCGATATCCGCAAGATCGAATAATAAGGTTGTTTTTATCCTAATGGACAACATAAGCTGGTCGGATATTATATCGGCAAACGACCGCATTATAAATGATTTGATAGAAAGAAGCTCAATAGGTCTCCTAAATAATAGGGCTTACAAAGCGTCTTCACGGCCTAGAAGTGCGCTAACCGTCGGGGCTGGCGTAAGGGCAGACGGGGCATCTTCCAATTTTGAAGGGTTTAATGCTGATGAGCCTTACGGTTATGGACTGGCGATGGATGTTTTTAGGCAACGTACCGGCAAACGTGCAAAAAAAGGCCAAGTATTGGAGCTTGGTATTGCCCCTATCATCAGGGACAATATGAATGGCATGCAGGACCTTGTACCCGGTGGGCTTGGTAAGATTATCAATAAATCCGGAAAGAAAACAGCAGTTTTAGGAAACTCAGATACTGGTGTGGATGATGACCCAAGTACCTGCAACCGTGAAGCGGTTGACATAGCCATGAATAGCAACGGCGTGGTCGATTTTGGGGATGTAAGCAAAGACATAATAGCGAGAGATAGCAGCTATCCGTTTGGCGTGCGTACCGACTACAAAAAGCTTGCGGAAATATTCAAAAAGGCCTTTAGTGAAGCAGATTTTATTGTTGTTGACCTCGGCGACACAACAAGAGCGGATTTATACGGACAATATGCCTTTAAGAGAATTACCCAACAGCAAAAGACGAGGGCCATCCATACAGGTGCAAAGTTTATAAAGCAAGCTATGGAAATAGCTGGTGAGGACACAACATTTATTATTGCGTCAATCTCACCCCCGGGTTCGTCCAAATCGCCTTTAAAGTCGGATCTGGAGCAGCTAACTCCGATTATTGTGCATGGGCCAGGCTTTAAACCATCTGCATTGGTATCAAGCTCCACCCAAAGAGAGGGAATTGTTACTACCGTTGATATTGCTCCTACTGTACTCTCTATCCTGGGGCTGCAAAAAGGAGCTGAGATGACCGGTAGCTTGATGCACTCCAGCCAGGCAAGCCTAAGTCCGCTAGACCTGGAAAAGTTTAACCTAAGTGCCGTTGGCGTAAAAGATACTAGAAGGACCGCTATACTTGCATATATCTACATACAGGTGGCCCTGTATGCCATAACAGCTTTAGTGCTTGCTTTCGGGAAAAAATTAAATAAGTATTCGGCGGCTGTCTTAGAAACGCTAATATTTATGACTATGGGCTTTCCGCTATTCTCATTCTACACCACCAAGCTTGAGCAGATAGCAAACCAGGGCTTTTTAATTACCATGTTGACTATTGCAGCATCGCTTGCCTTTGCGGTATTGCTGGTTGCGACACGCCGAAAAGTATTGCACCCGATCGCGGGAATATCCGTTTTGACGCTTACTGTTCTTTTGGTAGATGCGCTTGTAGGTGCTCCATCTTATGTAAATAGCATTTTTGGCTATGATCCGATTAGGGGGTCAAGATTCTTCGGAGTGGGAAATGAAGCTATGTCGATACTGATTGCAAATACCCTGCTCGTATTTGGCGTGATGCTTGAAAGAACATGGAATAGGTGGACGGTATTGGCAGGTGCTATACTATGTTTAATCGTGACTTTAATAATCGGATTTCCGACGATCGGTGCGAATACCGGTGGTACAATTGCAGCTGTTTTTGCGTTTACAGCGATGTTATTACAGGCTATGAAATCTAAGGCAAAGGTACGAAATGTGGTTATTTCGCTGGCTTTGGTTGTGACAGTTTTAAGCATATTTGTAGCTTACGATGTCATGCATGGGGCACAGACACACATGGGAAAAACCATCGCATCTATATCGTCTGGAGGGCTGCATGAGGTTATCGTAATCGCAAACAGGAAACTTGCTACAAACCTCATGGTGTTGAGATTCAGTACATGGTCATATTTTTTGCTAACCGTGCTTGGGATACTTACTTTTCTATGGTTTAGGCCGGTTGGTGTATTAAGAGATCTACTTGCAAATTATAAGGGAATATCAATAGCGATTACTGCTTCGCTTATTGGAGGAATCTTTGGATTCTCTTTTAATGATTCTGGGGTCCTCATCCCGGCGATTATTATGTCGTATATGATACCAACGGTTATATATTTGATGTTTTGGGAGAGATATCACGCTTCTGGTAAACCAGAAGCAAATTAAACGTGCAGAACTGCGATTTAAATCAAAGACTGCTACATAACTACGGCCTTTTCAAGGCTTTGAACTTGAAATTTACATTTTGGACTAGGCTTAAAATGCAGGGCATATCAATGTAGATTAAGTTATTAAAAGCTTAAACAACATGAAAAGCACCACTTTTCTATTTTACCTTTGGATACTTGCGCATTTTCTGACAGGATTAATAATGAGCCTGCTCATTATGCCACCCTTCAAGGAAATGTTAAGAAGGGCTGGGGCGGTCAGGGCCAACTTCAGAGAGCGTGTAATAGTAAATATGGCGGGCAGTCTCATTATCATCGTATGGTTATTTCTTATGGCGGTAGCTGGAATATTTCCATCTATAGCGGATAAGGTCGGCGTAAGTTTGCCGCAGAGCTTTTTATTGGGTGCAGACGTGTCGATCCCGCTAACCCTGATAATTTTAGGGGCGGGGATTTTTGGGCTTGTCGACGATCTGCTTGGGAGCCGCGAGTATTCTGGTTTTAAAGGCCATATCGGAGCTCTTTTAAAAGGGCAATTAACTACAGGGGCACTTAAGGCAATCGCAATTCCAATTGCCGCCGTCTTTGCGTTTTCAGTCACAGAGACCAACGCTTTGGAGGTAGTTGGAAATGCTTTGCTGGTTGCGCTCTTTGTTAATACGCTGAACCTTCTTGATCTGCGGCCGGGCAGGGCTTTGAAGGTCTATATACCGCTACAGGTTATATTTCTTTTTGCTGCAGCCAATGTTCTGGGTTCATCGGCTGCAGTTTTGGCCGGGATAGCCCTCGCACTTCTTATCCCCGACCTTCGGGAAGAGATGATGCTTGGCGATGTGGGATCAAATATACTTGGAGGCATATTAGGGTTTTGCTTTGCGATAACATTTGGCTGGTCAATAAAGCTTGCGATTATAGTTATATTGGTTTTAGTCCAACTGCTTTCGGAAAAATACTCAATAAGTAGCATAATCGAGCGAATTGCAGTCCTCAGGGTACTCGATAATCTCGGACGAAGAGCCGAGTAAGCTGAGAATAAAAATTTGCATTAACCTTCGTTGTGACATATTGCCAAAATTGCAGGATGCCGCAAATAAGCTTCTTAAGCAGGGCAATCGGATAGAATCCGGGCTCTAGTTTAGAAGGATAAGGGCATGTAAAGGGTTTTTAGAATTATTAAACCTGTGTTAAAATGCTAAAGTTGGCTTTTGCGCAAGGCAGTGCGCAATTAAAATGAAAAGCGAATATTAAATTTTAAATTTAATATAATTAACTTCTGGTGTAAGCAAGGGTAGCAAAAGGAGAGAGATGATTGGCTAAACATGTCTTTGTAACCGGTGGAGTTGTATCATCGTTGGGCAAAGGAATAACCGCGGCCTCCCTGGGCAGATTGTTAAAAAGCCGGGGATTCAAGGTAACGATACAGAAACTCGATCCCTATCTTAATGTTGACCCCGGAACCATGAGCCCGTTCCAGCACGGAGAAGTGTTCGTTACAGATGACGGAACGGAAACCGATCTAGACCTCGGTCACTATGAGAGGTTTACAGATGAAGAGTTGGGTAGGGACAGCAATGTCACAGCCGGACAGATTTACTGGTCGATAGTAACCAAGGAAAGAAGGGGCGAATTTCTAGGCGGAACCGTCCAGGTTATACCGCATGTTACTAATGAGATAAAGCAGCGTATCCTTAACTTAGCAACGGATGATGACAAACACATTGTAATAACAGAAGTTGGCGGAACTGTTGGTGACATTGAAAGTTTGCCCTTCCTGGAAGCGATAAGGCAGTTTAAAAAGGATGTAGGAAAAGAGAACGTCCTTTATATACATGTAACGTTAGTCCCCTATATAGAATCCTCCTCTGAGCTTAAAACCAAGCCGACGCAGCATAGCGTAAAGGAACTGCGAAGTATTGGTATACAGCCGGATATCATTGTTGCCAGGTCGGATCGGCCCATAGATGACGCGATAAAGAGAAAGATCGGCCTATTCTGCGATATAGAGGCTTCAAATGTGATCTCAGCAATTGACGCAGAGCACCTATACGTTATTCCGTTGAGACTGCACGAAGAGGGACTGGACGATATTGTGGTTGATTGTCTGCAGCTAAAAAACGGTGAAGCAGACTTAAGCGAGTGGAAAGACCTGGTCGATCGAATAAAAAGGGTTGAGCATAGCGTAAAAATCGGCCTTGTTGGGAAATATGTTCAGCTGCCCGATGCATATCTTAGCGTTGTGGAGGCCTTAAAACATGGCGGTTATTACAACAATACCGATGTAGAGATTGTATGGGTCGATGCTGAGACTACAAGTTTTGACGAAGTTGAGAGGCAGCTTTTGGAGGTTGATGGAGTTTTAGTTCCCGGTGGCTTCGGCATAAGAGGTATTGAGGGCAAGATTAAAGCGGTTAGGGTTGCAAGAGAAAATAAAATCCCGTTCTTTGGTATCTGCCTGGGGCTTCAGTGCGCGGTTGTTGAGTATGCGAGAAATGTTGTTGGCCTGGAGGGCGCAAACAGCTCGGAGTTTGATCCGGAAACGCCACATCCAGTTATCGACTTGTTGCCAGAACAAAAAGCTATTGAAGACATGGGGGGCACAATGAGGCTCGGTGCATACCCATGCAATATAGCAGCTGGTACATTTGCCAGCGCTGCATATGGTGTAAGGCAGATACATGAGAGACATCGACACCGCTATGAAGTAAATAACGACTATCTTGAATCACTTAAAAATGCTGGGCTTGTGCTAAGTGGGTTATCTCCTGATGGCCGTCTGGTTGAGATCATAGAGATTAAAGACCATCCATGGTTTGTTGGAACGCAATTCCATCCGGAATTCAAATCGCGTCCGACGAGGCCACACCCACTATTTAGGGACTTCATTAAAGCTGCCCTAAAATACAGTCTGGAAAAGCCAAGGGTAGATGCAATAGATAAAATAAAAATGTAAAAATAGAAATTGTATTTTGTTAACAGCGCTGTTAAGAAAAATATTCTTTTGAGAGATAACCGTTTGTCTACTCTGTGGTATTATCCTTATAATGAATACGTTAGCTTAATAAGCGCTTAAAACTTATTTTTATTGCATTTTGAATTCTTCCGATGGAGGATAAATGGTTGATGAAAATCGGGTGGTCAGAATCTTTGAAAACCTGACCAGAATCTATAGCCCAAGTTATAAAGAACGAACTATAGCAGACCATATAAAAGGTTATGTTGAAGCCCTTGGTTTTCTAGCCTTTGAGGATGAAGCAGGCAGCGCTGTCGGTTCGAACGCAGGAAATATTATTGTAACAATACCTGGAAATACTGCTGGGCCAAGCATTATGTTTGCTTCCCACATGGATACCGTTGAACCTGCTCAAGGCGTCGAGCCAGTTATAGAAAATGGTGTTATAAAAAGCAGCGGTGAAACTATCCTAGGCGGCGACGATAAGGCAGGAATTGCTGCTATGCTAGAACTAATATCTGTTTTAGCCGGAAAATCTGTATCTCACGGTCCGATACATCTTATCTTTACTATTGCCGAGGAAGTTGGGCTTGAAGGTGCAAAGAATCTTGATTTAAGCGATAAACACATAGACTTTGCTTATGTTCTTGATTCAAACGGTAAAGTAGGAAACATTGTGGTAAGTGCGCCTTATCAGGATTCGTTTATTGCAGAGTTTAAAGGAAGGGCAGCTCACGCAGGTCTTGCGCCGGATGATGGAATCAATGCTATAACTGCGGCAGCTAAGGCCATAGGGTACATGAAACTGGGTAGGATAGATGAGGAAACCACCGCGAATGTGGGGGTTATCGAAGGTGGAAGGGCAGCAAATATTGTCGCAGAACGTGCAAAGGTTGTTGCCGAGGCAAGAAGCATTGATGTTAAAAAGCTGGAGAAGCAGTCCGAAGAAATGATCGCCTGTTTTGAAAAAGGAGCCAGAGAAACGGGTGCTCAGGTTAGTATAAAGCGATATCGTCCGTACGAAGGGTACTCGCTGACAGAGAGCGATGAGGTTGTAAAAAGAGCTATCGGTGCATTAAACAGGCTTGGAATATCTTATAATCTGATAAAGAGCGGCGGCGGGAGCGATACGAATATATTTAATGCGATGGGCATAAATGCTGTCAATTTGGGCATAGGGGTTGAGTTGGTGCACACTACCGACGAATACATTCCGATTGCTGAGTTGAAGAATCTGGCAGCGCTCCTAGTGGAAATTGTAAAGGTATGAGTGCCATGCTAAAGCTGGCAAATAATTAAACCGGTAAATATAAGGACCAGTGAGTTGGATTGCTATCCTTTAGTACGCCCTAATTAAATGCCGTCTAAAGCGGATCGTATCATAGTCAAAGCATCTGATTATTAATTTATATTCCTAAGTTTTGAGGAACTACAAGTTGATTACGCTAAAGCGAGCAAGTGTAAAAGAGATCAAGAAAGAGCGTCCGGGCTATATTGAGGCTGTTGTCGATGTTGAGGGAGAGGCTCATCGGGCAATCTGCTACAGCTCGATAATAGGGGACATAAAACCTGGCGATAGCGTAATCGTGAATACAACAGCCGTTGATCTGGATCTTGGAACCGGCGGTTTTCATTTTATCCTCTGGAATTTAAGCAAAGACTCGGTTAATGCAAAAGATGGTGGACATATTATGAAGCTTCGCTATACCCCGTTTCAGATTAAATGCCTTGCGGTAGAGGAGGAACAAAGCAAGCACCACAAAGCATTAAAAGATGCGGAAGACATAAGGAGAATGCCGGTGATAATCGGTACGCTTCACAGCCAGCTGCCGGCTGCTGCCGCGGTTTTTAAGGAACTTCAACCAAAGAAAAAAATCGCTTATATAATGACAGATGGAGCTTCTTTACCTATAGCGTTTAGCAATATAGTGGCAGACTTATTATCGTCTAACATAGTCGATAGTACGATAACGGTCGGCCATGCATTCGGTGGGGATTATGAAGCGATCAATATATACAGCGGACTTGTAGCGGCAAGGTATGCTGCAGATGCCGATGTTGCGATTGTTTGTATGGGGCCAGGAATTGTTGGCAGCAATACGAAACTTGGATTTTCCGGTATAGAGCAAGGCCAAATTATCAATGCAGTAAATAGCCTTAAAGGATATGCAATCGCAATACCAAGGATTAGCTTTGCCGATAAGAGAAAGAGACATTATGGGATAAGTCACCATACCATGACTGCGCTAAAAATAGCGGCTATATCCCGGGCAATTGTAACGATACCTAAGATGGATGAAGAAAAAACAAATTATACAGATATACAGGTCCTGAAAGAGGAGATAGACAAGACACACAAAATCGAACGGATTGATGCACGCCTAACGCTTGATGTGCTAAAGAAGCGTGGGCTGTCACCGACTACCATGGGCCGGACAGTAGAGGAAGAACCCGAATTTTTCATGGCTGCGGGAGCTGCTGCTATCTACGCGGCAAGGATTCTATCGGGAGGCAAGAGTGAGCGATAAGTTTAGCCTGGTAGAATCAGACCTAATATTTAAGGGCGCGATTATAAGTCTTTATGCGGATAAAATAAAAAGTCCTAGCGGCCGTATTATGGAGAGAGAGGTCGTTAAGCATCTTGATGCGGTTGGTATAGCTGCATTAACCAATAAAGAAGAAATGGTATTTGTAAGGCAGTACCGCCATGCGGTGAAAGATAATTTGCTTGAAATCCCTGCCGGCTTGATCACAGATGCCGAAAGCCCGATAGAGTGTGCCATTCGGGAACTGAAAGAGGAAACCGGCTACTTGGCAAAAAGCATGGACAAATTGGTAGAGTTTTATACCTCGGCAGGATTTACAGACGAGAAACTCATATTGTTCTTCACAGATGAGATAGAGGAAGGGGAGCCGGCGCGCGAACCAGGCGAGGAAGGAATGGAGCTCAAGCTAATCCCGCTAAGAATAGCGATTGAGATGGTCTCCCGGGGAGAGGTTCAAGACGCTAAAACGTTGATTGCAATTTTACTAGCTGCGCAGAAGCTGGGATGGATAAAGCCGCAATCTAAGTAGACATAAAAACGGTATCTGAAACAACATTAAATAGGTTGCAAAAATGAAAGAAGCATTAGATGAGTTTATAAATTACCTTTCTGTAGAGAAAGGCATGTCAAAAAATACCCTGGCGGCATATAAGCGTGACTTGCTTGATTATCTAGCTTATCTATATGAGAAGAAAATACTTTCATATGATACTATAACGTATGATTATCTTGTTGATTATCTGGCGGAGCTTTATGGCGACTATAGTGAAAGCTCGGTTGCCAGAAAGCTTGCGGCCATAAGGTCATTTCATAAGTTCTTAGTCCGTGAAGGTGTAACCGAGAACTTGCCGACTTCAGATATAAAGGCTGTAAAACGAGAAAAAAAACTTCCGAAAGTACTTTCGCCCGAACAAATCGAGAAGCTTTTAGAGCAGCCGATAGGTATAGGAAGGTACGAGCTAAGGGACCGTGCAATCCTTGAGCTTTTATATAGCTGCGGCATAAGGGTATCAGAGCTTGTATCCCTGGATATTGAGGATATCGACCTTCGGGGCGGCTATATAAGATGCTTTGGAAAGGGATCAAAAGAAAGGATTATTCCATTGGGAAGCTATGCGTTGGAAGCTCTCACGGAGTATATTAACAAGTCCCGGCGTGAGCTTGCTGGCAAATACAGGCCATCCGCTTTATTTTTAAACTCAAGAGGAAAGAGGCTTTCGCGTGTGAGCTGTTGGAAAATTGTAAAGAAATATGCGGAGAAAGCAGGAATCGAAGAAATATATCCACACCTTTTGCGCCATTCGTTTGCCACTCACCTTTTAGCAAATGGCGCCGACCTTAGGTCTGTTCAGGAAATGCTTGGACACGCCGATATATCGACTACGCAAATATATACACATGTAACCAAGAATAAGTTAAAGGATGTGTATAATAAAACGCATCCCAAAGCGAGAAGTAAGAAAGGTCTAGGCATCTAGACGTGCCAAAGCACAAGCACCTTTAAATATGTTGAGGTGCCGGTACATCAATGTGCCAAGGTTAAGGTGCGAATCTAGAATGAAGGTATCGTGCTGCAGTTGTCAGTGCAGCATCACTGCAGTAGAGTGCAAAAGGTGGCTAAAAGAGTCGCTATGACGAGGAAAGAGGAGAAGCCAAGAGGTATAGCAATCTTGGGAAAAGGGGAAGTATATGGCAGAGATAAACCGGGTCATAATTATGGTATTAGATAGTGTTGGCGTGGGAGCTCTTCCCGACGCCGGCAAATATGGCGATGAGGGTAGCAATACCCTTGGAAATACAGCCCGTGCTGTAGGCGGTCTTAATCTGCCTAACTTTGAGGCTTTGGGGTTAGGCAATATTATAGAAATCGAAGGGGTTCCGCCCTCACCGGACCCACGGGCGTCTTATGGCAAAATGGCGGAAGTCTCTGCCGGCAAGGATACAACGACCGGCCATTGGGAGATGATGGGGCTTTACTTGGAGAAACCGTTTCCTACGTTCCCGCATGGTTTCCCGCCTGAAGTTATTAAGGCTTTTGAAAAAGCTACTGGTAGGGGAGTTCTTGGCAACAAACCGGCGTCAGGTACGGCTATAATAGACGAGTTTGGCGAAGAGCACATGAAAACTGGGAAGCTTATCGTTTACACATCAGCAGATAGCGTGTTTCAGATCTGCGCCCATGAAGAAGTTGTGCCGGTAGAAGAGCTATATAGGTATTGCGAAGCCGCCAGGAATATCCTAAAAGGCGATTATGCGGTTGGACGTGTGATCGCAAGGCCTTTTATCGGTACCCCCGGGCATTTTACCCGCACGCACAGGCGCAAGGATTTTTCCCTGGAGCCGCCGTCGAAGACTGTGTTGGATTATGTAAAGGATGCAGGGTATCCTGTTTATGCGGTTGGCAAGATAAGTGAGATATTTGCGGGCCGAGGTATAACAAAAAGCATTCACACCGAGAGCAATATGCACGGATTTGATATGACTTTAAAAGCGATGGAAGAACAAGATAAGGGAATAATATTTACCAACCTTGTCGATTTTGATTCACAATACGGCCACAGGAATGACCCGCCCGGCTATGCAAAGGCACTAGAAGCCGTTGATGCAAGGTTGCCTGAGATTATAAGTAAACTTACCGGTAAAGATGCGCTCTTCTTAACCGCAGACCATGGATGCGACCCGACGACTCCTAGTACGGACCACTCAAGAGAATATGTGCCTATACTAGTTTATGGGCCATCTCTAAGCAAGCCAATATCGCTTAACACTAGGAAGACCTTCTCAGACCTCGGTAAAACGGTAGCTGACCTGCTAGGCGTCGATGCCCCGGTTCATGGAGAAAGTTTCAAGAATATTCTTGTATGACTGCAAGTACTGCTAACACTATGCAGCACTACAATCGGTCAACAACATAGTGTTAGCTTAAATCTCTCCTGACTTTCGCACCACCTTAATTAGTGTGTACATGTACTACGCCTTAGTAGTAGATCAGCATATTGGTGATATAATAATTGGTGCTATGTAGCAGAAGTTAGGAAAAACCGCTAAATTAATACTTTTCCTGACTTCCGCAATGCAGAACCCAAATTGCAAGGCTATATGCCACTTGAGCAACACTTATTGCTTGAAAAAATGAGAGGTGCGGAAGTCAAGAGAAAATTTAAGCAGCCCTCCACAGATCTCTAACGTCATCAGGCAAATCGCGGTTGATGTGTTCTACTTCTTGCTGGGGGATCGCTTCTTTCAGTGCAGAGAAGACTATTCTAATTATGTTCGCTGCTTCATCAGTGGTGGAAAGGTCTGCCCTCTCACGTACTTGCTCGACAAACTCTTCTTTATCGAATTCGCGGAGACTTTGGAGGCCACTCATAAGCGTTTGTAGCCAGCTACCATGAAAGAGGGTATCTAGGTCTTTAGGAAGAACACCATGTATGTCAGCTCTCTCTAGCCTGCTTAACTGCGAGTTTAGCGTTAAAAGAACGGCCCTTGCAAGCCGTTCAGCTTCCTTTTCGTCAAGGCTAGTTTGTGTTTTTATGATATTTAAGAATTCCTGTTTATCCATCTATATCAATCCTCTTTTAGCTTGATAATTACTGAGCAACGTTATGAACTCTCTCGAGTCGTATTTACCTTGATTTTAGAATCTTAAAGCAATAATGGAAAATTTTACTACAAAACTCTTAACTTTATTGCTAAAGCCTATATTATGAGATATAGGTACATAAAGCATTTACCTTTCTTCTAATAATAAAAACCACAGGTGCATAATTCATGCATTGCCTCAGTCGGCAGTTACACAGCAAATAAATGGGGTAAATGAAGCACATAGGATTAGGAATTGAAGGGACGATATCTCGATGAGTGAGACCGTGCAGGAATCAAGAGTTCGAGCAAAGTTAGAGACACAGAAAGCCTTCCTGGAAAAAGAAGAGAAGAGAGCAGTTTTGTCAAACTTGCAGACAGTACACGAATTAAGGCCTGCGCGCATCTCAGACATGTCCGGGATGGCAAGATTGCTTCGAAACGCTTTTGTTATTACTCTTGCAGCTACTATTGGTATCATCGTTACAACCGAATCTGGGCTATTAAAACTTGGTTTACATGTAAAACTGCCCTTTGAAGGGAGTGTTTTTCATTTTATAGTTGCTTCTTTTGCTGTCATATACGGTGGGAGTTTCTTTCTCACGGCCGCCTGGAGGGCTTTACGGCGACGCACTGCAAACGCGGCGACGCTTATCGCTATGGTGGTATTTACGATATACATCTATAGCATCGGTACGACCTTTTTTATTAAAGGCCAAGACTTGTTCATTATGGCGACTTCAGTTTTGGCAATAGTACTGCTTGGCTATTGGCTGGAGACGATGATTTGGGGCAGATTAACTGATCCAATCAAATCATTTGCAAGAAAGATACCATTGATGGCTAATCTAATGGCTGGTAGAAGCCCCACAGTAATACCTGCAAGAAGTATTAAGACTGGTAATCTTTTGCTTGTGCGCCCTGGCGAAAAAGTGCCCGTAGATGGAGTTATTACCAGTGGTAGTGGGTTAATTGACCAGTCGGAGATAACTGGCGATATTCACCCGGTAATAAAAGGCAAAGGACAAGCTGTGATTGGCGGCACCAGGAATCTTGAAGGAACATTCGTTATGAAGGCAATAAAAGTAGCCGATAACTCAACTGCTGCGAAAATAACTGGGATGCTGGAGGGCGCACTTCGTTCTTCTACCGAATCGCAGCGTATGGTTGATAGAATAGCTTCTTATTTGGTTCCAATTGTAGTTATTGTAAGCGCGATCGCTTTTATCACTTGGTATATTAATGCTCAAGGACTAGTATTTGCGTTTGTAGCAGCGATAGCAATTGCTATCGCTGCGAGTCCCAACGCGATATCGTTATCGGTACCGGTGCCAATAGCCACAGGAGTAGTTACTGCAGCAACACAGGGTTTGTTGATAAAAACCGCAGATGCTGTGGGAGTGGCTTCTGAGATAGATACAATAATTTTCGATAAAGTTTCCTGCTTAACAGTAGGGGACCCGGAAGTGACGGACATTATTCATGTAGGAAAGCTTACAGAGCCAGGATTCTTGAGATTAGCCGCAAGCCTTATGAAGAATTCAGATCAACCTATGGGAAGGGCAATTGTAAATGCTGCAGAAAGATTGGTCGGTAAAGGTATACCAAACCCAGAGAAATATCATGAGGTTCCCAATGAAGGAACCATAGGCGAGCTCGAGACGCGTACAATTATTGTCGGCACAGGACGTCTTATGAACGCTTGTAACATAGATATCGAGCGGGTACGTGATCGGGCTGAAGCGCTAGCTAAGCAGGGCAGAGTGGTTATCTATGTGGCTGTTGATAACTTGATAGAGGGTGTTCTTGGAATAGAGGACAGGTTCAGGTCGGATGCAAAAGATGCGATAAAGAAATTGCACGACTTGCAGATCGAAGTGGCCATGATATGTGCCGATGAACTTGCAACTGCAAAGGCAATAGCAGCAAAGCTTGATATAGATAAAATCTACGCTGAAGTGGTGCCAAAAGATAGAGCCGAGAAAATCAAGGAAGTAAAGGGAGAGGGCCTAAATGTTGCGGTTGTCGGAAGGAGAACGCACGATGATTCAGCACTTGAGCAGGCCGACCTGGGTATTGCAGTAACGGACGGAACGGATATTGATATAGATTCGAGTGACGTTGTCCTTTTGAGGAATAACCCGTTTGATGTTATTAACTTGATAACTTTAAGCAGGATGGTCATGGGCAAGGTAAAGCAAAACATTATTTGGGGTGTTATGTATAATATACTAGCGATACCTATAGCTGCAGGTATATTGACGCCGATATTCGGGTTCCAGTTCAGGCCAGAGTATGCGGCTTTCCTTATGTCTGCAAGTACTTTGGCGGTGATGGCAAATTCCCTTTCGCTTAAGAAGCGAGCTGTTAAAATAAATAATAGGCCTTTAGCTATCGCTTATCAACATCAGAATGTGAAAACTACGTAAGATTATTAGGTGCGAAATATAAGCTGCTTTAGTTATGTTTGATTAAGCGCCTCTCTAAGTCCGGATATGTTATCATTGACAACCTTTAGTATTTCCCCAACTGCGGAGTAGTTAGAAGCGACGATGCCAAGGACGATGCCATTAGTAATAGGATTCAAAATCAGGATAACGTCGTTAAGTTCGATAAAGATAAAGCGCGTCTGTTCGCATCCTAGATTGTTCTTAAGATGGTTGATACATGCGTCAAGGTGGATTGCAGCTGACGTTAGGTCTATGAGACTTACTTCTGGCCGGCCAAAGACGGAAAGGACGTTTCCTCTATCATCAAACAGCCAGACCATGCTGATGCCATCGGTTTCTGTAATGTGGGGGAAAAATTCTCTTAAGAGTGCGTCGGAGGCGGACGAATCACCAAGCTCGGTAACCACAGGGGGAGATTGCAATCTCTCATTGGCAATCTCCTGGAAGTCATTAATTTTCCCTGAGACTCGGTATTCTTCGTTCGTAGGGTCTTCAACTAGCGCCATGTAATCTTCAAGAACCGACTTGAGCTTAAGCTTAAGTTCATCCTCTACGTTTTCTAAGACTTCGCATTTTTCTTCAAGCGCTTTTTTGTGTCTTTCGGCCGAGTCGATTATGGCCTCGGCTTCTCTTTTTGCATTGTTGATTATAAAGTCTGCCTCTTTACGGGCATGTTCTATAAGGTCGGCGGCAGTTCTTTCTGCTTTTGTAACGATCTTATTGGATGCTTCGCTAATGTTGGCCATCTCTTCCTTTGCTGCGGTCAGCTCAGCAGTTAAGCTTTCATTATTTTCATTTGCCTGACGCAAGTTCCGGTGAAGCTCTGCAAGGAGCCGATCGACATCATCTTTTCTATAGCCAAACAATTCACGTCCAAGTTCTGCATCCGGTGTCATTTAATCTCCTTGGGCTAACAAGATCGAATGCTCTTGCCATTATTATACATTGTACCGCTGTCAAGTTGCATGTGTTAAACGCGAGTTAAAGAAAGTCGATTAGCATTACCTGGCAGACGAAGAATGAGTTATGATGACATTTTCAGGCAATTCGAAATTTGAGGACTCGATGTCGCCTAATCTGATGTAAACCCAATCGACAAATGATTTTGTATTGTTGCTTTTTATACCATCCCAGCGAGCTGGCAATCCATCTTTAGTAAATTTGAGCCTTGAACTGTTATTTGACGGTAATATGTCCTCCAATATGATTGCCTGGGCGGTTGTTGAATCGATAAGACCGCCAATTAAAAAGGCAGGGCTTATCTGCCTGTAAAAATTTGCTGTTTGCGTATCAAATGAGATCTCGGAGGCTGTATTGTTTAGCATATTGACCAGCCACAGTTTCTTTTTAGCGTAATTTAATATAACGATATTTTTGCCCGATGGGTCTTCGAACCGCTGGTTAAGGCCGCTTTGTATCCAATATTCCTTAAAACCCGACTCGGTTATGACTTTGGCTCTGAACGGTTTCTTTTTGGTTGCAGCGGTGATTTTATCAAGTTGAACCTGAAGTGGACCCAGAGATTCTTTTTGTAGCTCAGATGGCTTACTGACAGACGCTTTGGTGGGGTCATTAGGAAGGGGATGCTTAACCGCATCGAAAGTCTCAAAAAGAATGAGAGTCATTCCAATTAAGGCTAAGATCACTATTGCCGGAATTGAGCGATTCCCCTTTTCGGAGCCAGTAAGGCCGTCTTTACTCTTTGATTTTGCCGTTTTAGACGATACTGTACCCATAATAAAGATACGGTAACAGATTAAGCGAATCAATAAAAGTCTAATCTTAAAGGGAGCTTCCTTAATTACTCCAAATGAATACTAGCTTGATTAAGAGATAGCATAAATAATTAGTTCTCCCATAAGGCGTTGCCGTTTTTATAGCAAAAAGACTAAAAATCGTAATCGAGCCATTTTTCCATGTGACATGATAGCGGATATAGCGATAGAATAGTTAAAGTTTTAAGGTCTTGCCGAGATGGCAAGGGTCCTGGTATTTTATGCAATCAATTGCATAATTCCATCTTGAAAAGGTCTTTGCGGATTGACAGGCTTGCTCAAGCCATCGAGGGGCAATCGAATGGGTAATTAAGATATTTGGGGATGCTCTTTCTATGTGTAAAGCCAGGCAATTTATGGAATTCAGAGAATTGAGTTCCAGTTAACAGGAGGTCTTATGCGAGTAGATTATCTTTTAGCGAAAAAAAGGGATGGGATTGCTTTGTCGGCAGATGAGCTGGAATACCTGGTCAAAGGATTTGTATCTGGTGAGATTCCGGATTATCAGATGTCAGCTTTTCTTATGGCCGCATATATACGCGGCATGAACGAAGCTGAGACATTTGCCCTAACCAAATCAATGGTGGAGAGCGGAGATGTAATCGATTTGAGCAGCGTCGAAGGAATAAAGGTCGATAAGCACAGCACGGGCGGAGTAGGGGACAAAATTACGCTCATTTTGGGACCGATGATGGCTGCTGTTGGTCTAAAAGTAGCAAAGATGTCTGGCAGAGGTCTTGGCTTTACGGGTGGGACTTTAGACAAGCTTGAGTCTATACCGGGATTTAACGTAAACCTAACAAAGGAACAATTCGTACGTCAAGTAAATGAAATAGGAATAGCGATTATGGGCCAGACTCAGGAAATTGACCCGGCAGACAAGAAGATGTACGCACTAAGGGATGTGACCGCGACTGTCTCAAGCGTGCCGCTTATAGCCAGTAGCATTATGAGTAAGAAGGTAGCCGGTGGAGCAGATGCGATAGTCCTTGATGTAAAGACGGGCAAAGGTGCTTTCATGAAAACGGTAGACGAGGCAAGAGAGCTTGCTAAACAATTGGTATCTATAGGCAAGAAATTTGGCAAAAAAGTTGTGGCGGTCTTAAGCAACATGGATCAGCCCTTGGGCCAATCCGTTGGCAATGCGCTTGAGGTTGAGGAAGCGATCAGGGTTATGCAGGGTTCGGGGCCGACGGATGTTGTTGAGCTTTGCCTTGCGCTTGGCTCTCAGCTTATGGTAAAAGCAGGGGCGTCTCCCAATGTCGAGGACGCAACACGAAAGCTAAGCGATGCTTTAGAAAATGGAGATGTGCTTAAAAAATTCAAGCAGCTTGTCGAGTGGCAAGGTGGGGACCCAAATGTGGTCGATGACCCGAGGGGGGTGCTTCCGATTGCACGTTTTATAGAGGAGATCGATTCATACGTCCATGGGTATATAAGGCAAATAAATGCCGAGGAGATCGGCGTAGCAGCTCGCTATCTTGGGGCTGGGCGCACAAAGGTCGAGGATAAAATAGACCCTGCGGCGGGCATTCTTATTGCGCGAAAAGTCGGAGATTACGTTCGCGCAGGACAGCCGCTTGTCCAGATGCGAACCGGTGACGCCCACATGCTTGCAGTCGTCAGAGCGCTTGTTGAGGAAGCTTTCCAAATAACAGATATCCCACACGAGGAACCACCCCTGGTTTATGATATTATAGAATAATGAAAGTAGACCAGGAATATAGCCTTATTAATCTGATCGGCAACACACCTGTTGTCGAGGTGAAGAGGCTAAATAAGAACAAGAAAGTAAGAATATTTGCTAAGCTCGAGAGCGCAAATCCTTGTGGGTCGGTCAAGGACCGTATTGCGAAATATATGATTGAAAAGGCTGAGGAGAGCGGCGAGCTCTCGAAGGGTAAAATTGTTCTTGAAGCGACGAGTGGAAATACCGGCATTGGCCTCGCCCAGATCTGTGCCCTCAAAGGATATGAGCTTCAGATAGTTATGCCGGAGACCATGAGTATGGAGAGGCGGCAAATTCTGCAGGCATTTGGCGCAAAGCTTCTTCTTGCTGAGGGATGCAAAGGAATGCCGGGTGCGATTGAAATGGCAGAGCAGCTCTCTAAAGACCCGAAATATTTTCTGGTCAACCAGTTTGGAAATCCCAACAACCCTCTGGCACACTATGAGACAACTGCAAGGGAGTTGTTGGCTCAGGTTCCGCATATAGATATCTTCATTGCCGGAATTGGAACCGGCGGCACACTTATGGGCGTGGGACGCCGGTTTAAGGAAGAAACTCCCCACACTAAAATAGTAGGTGTTGAGCCAAACAAAAAGAGCAAAATCCAGGGTTTGAGAAATTTAAGCGAAGGATATATCCCTCCGATCTGGGATTTTAATATGATTCACGAAAAGGTAAACGTATCCGATGATGATGCATTTAATACGGCACGGACGCTAGCCCATGTGGAAGGGCTTCTTTGCGGTATATCGTCAGGCGCCGCTATGTTCGAGGCATTAAGGCAGGCCGAAAGGTTGGAAGAAGGAAATATTGTGGTAATTCTCCCAGATGGTGGCGAAAGATATCTTAGTACTGAGCTATATAATTGCCCTTACGATAGAAAGATGTGCAGACCAGAAGATATCGAAAAGTGTAACGCTAAATAGCTGGCCCAGACCTAGTCCCCAAAACCATATCTACATGAAAGCCGATAATAATCGTGAGATAATTATATAAAGCTGTTAGCCTTCACATTTTAACTATCAGCCAAAATGTGAAGAACAAGTGGCTGATTGCTGGGAGCTAAAAGCTCTCGGCGATGAATGAGGAATGCAAATGGAGCTAATAATAAG
>JAIMBH010000039.1 GCA_023511485.1 Bacillota bacterium
CCTCACGTGTGTTCCCGGAAAAAATCTGTTTTCCGTTTTTAATGAGAATAGATTGGGTGCAAAGACGTTCCACAGCCGATATGGAATGTGAAACGAAGACAATAGATGTCCCATTTTTTTTCATATCCAAAATTTTATCGAAGCATTTTTTTTGAAAATTAGCATCACTTACTGCTAAAACCTCATCTACCAGTAGAATATCTGGCTCTGAATGTACAGCAACAGCAAACCCAAGGCGAACATGCATTCCCGAACTATAATGCTTGACTGGCATATTAATAAATTCGCCAATATCTGCGAATTCAACTATTTCATCATATCTTTTATCCAACTCTTTTTTATTCATACCTAAGATCGAGCCGTTTATATATACATTCTCTTTTCCGGTTAGCATAGGATGAAAACCAGCTCCTACCTCTATTAAAGCACCCACCCTACCCTTAATTCTGATAGTCCCTTTATCGGGCATATAAATACCGTTTAGCATTTTAAGAAGCGTGCTTTTGCCAGATCCATTTGGGCCAATCAGGGCTAGAGTTTCCCCTTGTTTCAATTCAAAAGAAACGTCATGCACAGCCCAAAATTCTCCGTTTCGAAGAACATGGGATTTCGACCTAAGCCCCAGCATATTACGAGCTATATCTATAGCTCCATACATCATTACATGTTGAAGCTTCTGAGAGAACTTTTTGAAAACATGATCAGCTCTAATAACTACATTATTAGACAAACGTTATACTCTCCTATTTTTATATTCTTTCAGTAATTTTCGTCTCAGCTAGATAAAATAACCGCCAAAAGGCTAAAAAAACAACCATAGCAAAAATAGTCGACCAGAGAAAACCCACTGGATTAGAAAAACCACCGTAAATAACTAAGTCCCTTGGACCGACCACCAGTTGAGCCACTGGATTCCAGTTAAAGAGAGTAGCAGCTAACTTAGATTTTGGAACGGGGTAAAGGATCGGACTTAAGAACATCAACAATTGCACTACTAACACAACAACGTTATTCATATCCCTAAAAACCCCTGCTGCAAGCGATAAGATGAACCCTGCACCAATGGTCAAAAGCAACAGTGGAATAATGGCTATGGGCAAGAATATTGCTGTCCATACAGGAGTAACTTTAAAGATTACCAGAACAATAATAGTTAGCGCTAAACGCACAATAAATTCAACTAATGCTTGACCAATAGATGCATACACGAGACTTACCTTAGGAAAATTTATCTTCGCCACTAAAGGTCCAGCACCTATAATGCTACTGGTGCTTGCAGTCACACCAACTGCAAATAAACTCCAAAATGTAAGCCCCATAATTGCAAATGCAACATAGGGAACGCCTACAGAGCCAATACGCAAAATTCCAGCACTGTTAAGGTAGACAAATATCGCAGTAGTCACAAGAGGATTTAAAGCGACCCAGGCGATACCTAATAACGATTGTTTGTATTTAGATTGAAAATCCCTTAGAAATAGACGCCAAATAAGTTCACGACTCTTCAATAAATCTATAACCATCTCACGCCACTGAGCAAAGAAGCCCATTTTAAGTTGTCGATCAGGTTCATATATGACGACATTTCCTGACGACATTAACCTGCAACCCCCTCAAAAGATAAACTTTCAACATACCACCGATAAGTCATCTCAATCCCCTGGCGCAGGCCAATTTGTGCCCGCCATCCTAGATTATTTATCTTACTAACATCTAAGAGTTTTTGAGCCATGCCATCGGGCTTTGAACTATCAAACTCAAGCTCACCCTCAAAACCGACTACCTCTCTTATTAGCAAAGCTAACTCTTTAATGGTTAGGTCCTCGCCAACACCGATATTGATAAGCTCACTGCTACCGTAATTCTGTATAAGAAATAAACATGCATCAGCCAAATCATCAACATGCAAGAACTCACGGCGAGGGCTACCGGTTCCCCATACAACAACTGAAGGTGCACCGCTCACCTTTGCTTCATGAAATTTGCGAATCAAAGCCGGAAGAACATGGGAATTCTGAAGATCAAAGTTGTCATTTGGCCCGTAAAGATTTGTTGGCATAACCGAGATAAAGTTGGTTCCATATTGGCGGTTATATGCCTCACACATTTTAATACCAGCGATTTTAGCTATAGCATAAGGCTCATTTGTTGGCTCCAGAATACCGGTTAGTAAATACTCCTCCTTCATCGGCTGTGGCGCAAACTTTGGATAGATGCAGGAGCTTCCCAGAAAAAGAAGTTTCTTGACGCCAAATAAATAAGCATTATGAATTATATTTAGTTGAATGGTTAGATTATCGTAGATAAACTCAGCTGGATAATGGCTATTAGCCCAGATGCCGCCTACTTTAGCTGCGGCAAGAAAAACATACTCTGGCCGTTCGGACTCAAAGAAATCTCTTACGGCAGAGCTATCGCGCAGGTCCAACTCATCGCTATTGCGCAAAAGAAGATTTTTATAACCCTCAGCCTTGAGCTTGCGTACTATCGCTGACCCAACGAGACCTCTATGCCCGGCTATATATATTTTGGAATTTTTATTTAAAGCATCCGCTGATTTCATCGACTCTCCTGAAACAGAGCTTCTTCCTTCAATATCGCTAGCTTCTTAGTTTCCTCATAATCAGCTCTAGCCATAATCCTAACTAGCTCTTTAAACGTAACTCTTGGCTGCCAACCAAGTTTCTCGCGTGCCTTTGATGCATCACCGATTAATATCTCAACATCGGTTGGACGGAAGTATTTTGGGTCAACTTCGATAATAACGCGACCCGTATCAGCGTCGATACCCTTCTCCTCAGCTCCACTTCCCCGCCATTCAAGGTCTATACCAAGCTCTTTAAATGTTTCTTCACAGAACTCCCTAACCGAATGGGTCTCTCCAGTTGCAATTACGAAATCATCAGGCTTTTCCTGCTGAAGCATAAGCCACATCGCCTCAACATAATCCTTGGCATAACCCCAATCTCTCTTGGCATTTAGGTTGCCAAGAAATAGTTTTTCTTGTAGACCAAGCTTGATGCGGGCTGCCGCCATGGTTATCTTTCGAGTAACAAACGTCTCGCCTCGTATTGGCGACTCATGATTAAACAAGATCCCGTTACTTGCAAAGATGTTATATGCCTCGCGGTAGTTAACGGTTATCCAATAGCTATAAAGTTTAGCTGCTGCATAGGGGCTTCTTGGATAAAATGGCGTTTTCTCTGTTTGTGGGATTTCCTGCACAAGGCCATATAGCTCGCTTGTTGCTGCATTATAGAAGCGAACTTTATCCGTCATATCAAGGATACGCAAAGCTTCAAGTAACCGTAATGTACCGAGCGCATCTGCGTTTGCGGTGTATTCCGGTGACTCAAATGAAACGTGCACGTGGCTTTGTGCGGCCAGGTGATAAATCTCATCCGGCTGCGTCTCCTGGATTAAGCGAATCACGTTTGTGGAATCCGTAACATCTCCATAATGCAGAAGAAACCTAGGATGACCCTCATGTGGATCTGTGTAAAGGTGATCAACTCTTTGAGTATTAAAAGAGGATGCTCTCCTTTTAATGCCATGTACCGTATAGCCCTTATCTAGTAATAACTCAGCCAGATAAGCACCATCTTGACCGGTCACGCCGGTTATTAATGCTGTTTTTGACATTTCTTAACTAATCCTCCTAATTTTTAACCGTACGATTAAGCAAGGTTACATGCTCATTGTTTGCCACCGGACGTCCGACTGAGTAATACTCAAACCCAGCCTCTGCCATTTTTTCCACTGAATAAATATTGCGCCCATCGTAGACTACAGGGTGCTTCATTGCTGAGCGCAATATGCTCAAATCCAGCTTCTTAAACTCATCCCATTCAGTTACAATAGCCAACAAATCAGCACCCTCAGCGGCCTCATACGGACTCGCGCACATTTTAAGCCCAGGTTGTTTGCCTAAAGTTGCAACTGCTTTGTCGACCGCTACCGGATCGTAGGCTCTAACTCGAGCGCCTTCATCTAAAAGGGTTCGGATTATCCAGAGCGCGGGTGCTTCGCGAACGTCATCAGTATTTGGCTTAAACGAGAGCCCAAAAACTGCTATTGTTTTATCAGTAAAGCTACCAACAGAACTTCGTATCTTTTCAACAAACCGCTCTTTTTGAATGTTATTGACCTTGATGACCGCCTTCAAAAGCTCAAAATTATGGCCCTGTGTAAGAGCGATATGATCCAACGCTCGTGTATCTTTTGGAAAGCATGAGCCCCCATAACCAATACCAGCTTTAAGAAAATCTGGGCCGATTCGTGGGTCTTGTCCCATGATCTTAGCAATTTTCTCAACATTAGCTCCCGTCAATTCACAGATATTTGCGATTTCGTTGATGAATGATATCTTGGTTGCTAAAAATGCGTTGCAAGCATACTTGGCAAGTTCAGAGGTTGACCTGTCAACAACCCAAATAGGTGCATTATATGGCTCATACACTCTGCTTAAGATATCAGCCGCTCTCTTGCTATTGACTCCGACGACAATTCTGTGGGGATGCATGCGGTCAAAAACAGCAGTGCCTTCGCGCAAGAACTCAGGGTTAGATGCTACATCAAACTCAATTGCTCCATCACTGCACGTTAAATTTTCTTTTATGATTGCCTCGACCTCTGAGGATGTGCCAACCGGTACTGTACTCATAACGGCAACCACTGTGTAGCCACCTCGTAAAGCTTTGCCGATTGCAGCCGCTGCCTCATATACGTAACTAAGATCGCTTTTTCCATCTTCAAGTGGAGGTGTACCGACTACAATAAAGACTACCTCGGACTCAGCTATACCACTGGCTATATCTGAGGTAAAAAGTAGCCTGCCGTGGCCTACATTGCGCTTAACAATATCTTCAAGACCCGGTTCATGAATAGTTAGATTGCCAGCTTGTAGCGTCTTTATTTTTTCTTGGTCGATATCGATGCACACGACGTGATGGCCAACCTCTGCGAAACAGGCGCCAGAAATCAGACCTACATGTCCAGTACCCACAATAGCTAGCTTCATAGTTCCCCCTAGATTAGACGATACAATCGTGTTGTAGCTAGGTTTATGGATTGACCAAACCTTCTTAAATGGTTATCATCCACCTCTAGACAAATAATAATCGCATCCAATTGCTTCGTGGCTAAATCTTCAAAACTCATTATTGGATACCCTAGGAAGACTTTTTTACCATCTGATGCTTGGTCATCGATAATAGCAATAATTTCAAGCTTCACTTCAGGCGCCACAATAGCAGCTATTTCCGCTAGTTCGTTTCTGCCGTATAATGCTACAGTTTTTACATCCTGTTCAGCCAGCTCTTGCAATTTTTTAAAAACATCCTTCCTTGCCTGACGATAAAAATCTATTGTATTTAAAGTCCACTTTACTGCCAGCTGACTTTTGGCTAGAACTCCAGCACGTGTAAGGTGATAAGTTAAAGAGCGATTATTCTCACCGCGAATCTTAATAAGTCCTTTGCGGACTAATGTTTTAAGAAGCGCGTTGGTAATGCCAAGGGCAACCCCAAGACGATTAGAAAGCTCCCGTTGAGAAATTTTTGGATTCTTTTCGATTTCTTCAAGGGCACGGAGACTATGTAGGGCTTCGGCTTCTTTTAAAAAAACCTCATCTTTATGCATTAGGTAAACCCCTGGTTTGCGCAATATCGCTAACTAAATAATTGTTCAAACATTGATTGTTCATATCCTGAACATAGTTTAGCATAATTCAGCATGTCTAATCAAGGGTCTGACTACTTTATTAATAGCGCGTATGATTGCCGCTGCTTCAAAGCGGAACAGCTGTGGAGTATAATCCAACCATGAGCCAAGCATTAGAACTTAAAACCGAAAGCAAAATAAATGCGATTGCCGTTTATTCAGGCGCCCATCCTGCGCATCAGAGGCTTCTAGCCAACTGCTGCAGCAAAAATATCAAAATGTTAGGTGAATGGTCTGCTGGTAAACAAGTTTCAATTAGAATAAAACTGCGTTCATACCTATCCACTGCCATGATGCTTAGGGCAAACAAAGCCAATGTGATTATTATTGAAGGAACCTTACCGGCCGCTTTAATGGCACCAGTAATCAAATTCCTCAACCGGCGCCCAAAACAAGTTATCGCCCTGTGTGCTGACGATGCTCTATATCGAGCTTTTGTTGAAGCTAGTGCCCTGACTCGTATCATCATTCGACATGGTTTCCGGTCTGTCTCAGGTATCATTGCCATTGGCGATTTAACAGCGAAACTAGCCAAAAAACATCTAAAACCACTACCTATTGCAGTCAGGTATCCACCGATACCTCAAGATAAGGTGGATAAGCTCTCACCAATAGAGCCCGCACTAAACTCACATAACTTGGTCCTTATTGGAGGTGGAAGCCAGTATTGTAAGGGTGTAGATATCGCTATAAAATGCTTGTTTGAGCTCCGGCAGCAATTTTCTGACGCCAAGCTGACAATTTTAGGATTTCATGGTATTGCAGAGCAACCTGGAATAGTTTCACCTGGTCCGGTAAGCGACATAAGCTCTTACCTATCATCATCCTCAGTGCTTATCCACCCCGTTAGGGGTGATGCATTTCCACTAGTAGTAGCTGAAGCAATGCTCGCTGGAGTTGTGCCTTTTGTTTCGGAGTGGACCGGCGCTTCCAGTTTAGCTAAGCAGGTATCATCTGAATTGGTAGTACCACTTAATGCTGAAGAATTTGCAAAAAGAATTATAGCCTTTTGGACGGATACGCCGAACAATCGAAATGCAATGTCTTCAAAATGCAAACAAGTAGCACAAAAATTTCTTGTGGATGGCAGGAATCAACCTTCGTTGGTTAAGTTTATTGAAAAGATACGCAACTAAAAACAAGATTGTTGTTGCTGTGCATAGCGCTTTGAGCAAAAACGCTTAAATTTTTATTTATAGCTCAGACTTCGCTCTAATCAGTTGCTCGATTTTTAAGGTAGCACACTAACAGACTTGTCTCTTGTTGCAACCCCTTTGTCTGAAAACCAGGTTACTCCTTCTTCTACCAAGTCCCATTTAAGTATATAGCTACCAGGAGTAGGCGGTGCTTTAACTGTTGCATTTATAGTGCTTTGGCTACCTGGTGCCATATCAGAGCCAATCGAGGTTCTTATCCCGTTCCACACAACCACATTGCCATTCAGATCCATCCAGTGGTAAGCAAGATTGACAGGATTAGCCCCACCTGCTTTCCAGGTCTTAGAGCCTGTGTTTTTGATTGTAACAGATACAGAGTAGTTATTCTCTGCTGCCATTGAAGCTGGAGTGTTATCGGATACATAGATGGCTGAGTATTCTAATTGTTGCAGGTAATTCCCATGGGCCCAGCCCCAGCGACCGTTAAAATAGACGTATCTCCAGGTGCCGTTGTTTTGCTGGGTTTGGCCATCAGACCATACTCTGCTACCTTCCGGCATGGTAGTAATAATGTCACCCCAGGGAGCTAACCTTAACTTTAGACCATTTCCTCCTGTATTCACTACCATATACTCCTGAGTTGCCTCAGGCGGAATAATACCTGCCAATTCAACCCCGGTATAGTAATGTCTTATAATATCCACATAACTATATCCTGCCTTAGCCATCGCCTCGGCGCCTCGCTGGCACATGCCAACCCCATGGCCGTACATAGTGGTATAGCCACAGCTACAAGGCACGCTACGAGCATACGGTAAAGCGGTAGACCAAACATCTTCACTGTTTCGAGTGTGACCATCGCAGTGCGCAAAGAAGAAAGCCCGGATTACCTGGCCGTTATATATAGGGACAACATTGTGCGTGGCTTCGACGGCAGCGTCGGTCGTGTCATAATGAGTTTGGCCCCACACTTGACAGTGTGTGGTCGTACAAACATTGGCAGCACCATGATTGTGAGACGTTATCGCATAAGCTCTGGCTGCTACGGCTTGAGCTTTTAGAGCCTCAGCCGGCCACGTATAGCCTACCTCACGGGGTACCACGCCCTTTAGATACTCATCAACACTCATTGTTTGAATGAAATCATCACCTGTTCCGGTTTTACCATCTGGACCCGGCATTAAAACTTTAATCGTGTCGGGAACAAGGTCTGACGATGCTACTGTTACACTGCCTGCGCTTAAGGAGGCAGAATTCACGCTGCTTATGTCACTCGTCTGCAGGTTCTCGGCAAATCTGAATTTGCTCTCAATCACTTTCTCCTGCTCTTCTGTTAGCTTTTTGGGGATCATCTCAAAGGTAACAGGTCTCCCTGGTTTTTGGCTGGTCTGGGTCATGCCGATGTAGCCTTTAGCTGAAGCATGTACATTAAAAGTGGTTTTTGCCGTTTGAAGACTAAACTTGCCATCGCTTTTGGTAACCGTTTTGGATGATTGCCCTACTATGTTAATTACCGCACCCTCGATAGGCTTGCGGGTAATTATATTTACAGCCTTACCGGTGACAGTAAAAGACCTATCGGAGGAAAATGGTGCGCTAGGTGAAATTAAAAACGGTATAGCTATCAAGCATAAGACTAAACTGCCACAAAATTTATATAACCAACTTTTTGTTTGCATTAAAACCACCGCATTGCAACAAACGCAAGTACAATTAATATTCTTGGGCCCTGATAGCTAATAGCTGTACAAGCAACCGCTCAATATATCTACATTACAGAATATCCCCTGTAATTTCCAGCATCCTGGTACAAAAGCCCTGCTTAACAACAATCTGCTTTTAATAACAACGACCGCCGGAAAAATACTGGTCCAAATAGAACGGATTTCTGGTATTTGCAACCGCAAATTTTAAATGTGCGCTTAGGGTAATTGCTTGGAGGTACAACTATTAAGCTCTCTTTTTACTTATTCGGCACACGCTTGCGTACACTTTAATGATAAAGACCACGATGCCTTGCAGCAGCTGTTTGGGGTCTAAAACTAAAATAAGCTCATTTATTACCTGGTTAGCTTGGGAACCCGTAAATAATTAACGGTTGGCAAAAAAAGCCATAATAAGTGTGGAAAATTGCAGCAAAACCTGCTAATAATAAAGGAGAATTTTTATTACAAAGGAGTAGTGCAATGAGAAAACCAGTTATCGATCACGACGAGTGCATCGGCGACGGCATCTGTGAGCAGGTTTGCCCAGAGGTCTTCGAGCTCAGAGACGATGGTCTCGCCTATGTTATTGAAGGGGCGGTTGATGATTCTCTCAAAGACAAAATTGATGAGGCCATCTCGGAGTGCCCAACCGACTCTATCGCATGGGAATAACCAAAATAAAATCCGCGCTCACACTTTTATGGCTAGCCGACCGGCTAGCCTTTTTTGGTGAAGTTAGCTTCTTGATATCAAAACAACGCCGAGGGCGATCAAGAAGGCACCTGCAAACCGAATAGCGCTTACGGGCTCGTTCAGATATCTCCACGCTATAAACATGACTATAATATAGCCGATCCCGACAAAAGGATAAGCAAAGCTTAAATCCACCCTTGAGAGCACAATAAGCCACAACACTGATGAGAGAGCATAAAATAGTAAGCCTGCAAGTACATAGGGATTAATAAACGTCTTAAAAAGCATGGCTTTATAATAGGCCATATCGCCCCCGCCGATTCGCCCAACCTGGTTCATACCGGACTTGAGTAGAAACTGCCCTCCAAGTGCAAGCGATAAGCTAGTAAATATTAGGATAAGCGATCTAAGCATCAAATCTCCTAGTTCTTGATTTATTTTATATTCTCTAATATATCGGCTATCCTTTTGCTCGCATATCCGTCTCCATATGGGTTGACAGCGCGTGCCATCCTACCATATTCTACCCCATCTTTAAGCAAAAGTTGTACCTCTTTTACTATCATGCTTATATCACGGCCAACGACTTTTACTGTGCCGGCCTTAACGCCTTCGGGCCGCTCTGTGACTTCCCGCAAAACCAACACAGGTTTGCCGAGCGAGGGAGCCTCCTCCTGTATGCCACCAGAGTCGGTCAAGATAAGATAAGACCTGTCTATAAGTTGCACAAATGGCTCGTAATCGAGCGGAGCAACCAGGTGAATGCGTTCGATACCATCAAGAATCTGCCTCACGGTCTGCTGCACAACCGGATTTAAATGAACCGAGAAAACGACCTCGATATCGCTGTTTTTCGCCGCAATATCTTTAATGGCACGGCAGATTTGCCTCATAGGCTCTCCCCAGTTCTCACGCCGGTGTGCGGTGACAAGAATGATTTTTTTACCGCCAAAGTCAATATCTTTAAGGGTGGGTTCGGTAAAGGTGTACTCCGGTTTGACTGTTTGGATAAGGGCATCGATAACCGTGTTGCCTGTAACATAGATACGCTCCTCCGGCACAGCGCACGCCAGGAGATTTTTTCTGGCAGTATCGGTTGGTGCAAAATGGTAGTCGGCTATGGTTGTAGTCATCGCCCGGTTTATCTCCTCAGGAAACGGATGATACTTGTCGAAGCTTCGCAGGCCCGCCTCCACGTGCCCAACCGGTATCTTAAGATAAAAAGCTGCCAGGGAAGCAACAAAAGTCGTTGTTGTGTCGCCTTGAACAAGAAGAACATCCGGCTTTTCTTTTTCTAATACGGGCTTTAAGCCAAGAAGGGCTTTGGTTGTGATATCAAAAAGATCCTGGCCAGTCTTCATTATTCCAAGGTCATAGTCCGGTTTTATATCAAAGAGATTGAGCACCTGATCCAGCATTTCACGGTGCTGGGCGGTAACTGCAACGACCGACTTAAATTTATTTGGTCTGCTCTCAAGTTCTTTTATAACCGGAGCCATCTTGATGGCCTCAGGACGCGTACCAAATACAAATAGGGCTTTTAACATAAACGGGAATATTCCCCCCACCTAACCTCTCCCCCAGGGGAGAGGAACTAGATTGCCACGTCGGCCCTTTGGGCTTCCTCGCAATGACAGCTAAGATTACTTCACTACGCTCGCAATGACAATCCCATTCACTAACTCACCAGTCTTTAATTTGATATTCGTAATTCGAAATTATCCCTCTCTCGTATCTTAATTTCTAGACCTTCTCTCTGGCGAGCTTCTCTTTAAAAAATGCTGCAGTAAGTTCGAGCCCTCTCTGAATGTCTATAAGCGGCTCCCAGCCGAGAACTTCTTTAGCTTTGGCATTTGCAAGATAAGTCCTCTCTAGTTCACCCTGTCGGGGTGGATAATAGACCGCATCTTTTTGATAGCCGATTATGTTTTTAAGCCGGGTAAAGAGCTCGTTTACCGACGTGCCAATTGCTGTGCCGATGTTGATCTCCTCGTTGTCACCACTTCCTAAAGCAAGAAGATTTGCCCTTACAACATCGCCAACGTAGACATAGTCTCTAAGCTGCTCTCCAGTACCAAATATTTTAACTTCCCGGTTTTCATGCATGGCCTGGCAAAATATTGCGATAACACCAGCCTCACCGTGAGGGTCTTGTCTTGGCCCATAAACATTGCCGTAGCGAAGCGAAGTATATTTCAACCCATGCAAGTTGCTATAGCACCTTAAGTAATAATCCCCAGCAATTTTTGAAGTTGCATATGGCGCCAGCGGGTCTAATGGCGTGCTCTCGTCAGCCGGCAAAATTTTAGGTTCTCCGTAGATTGCACCCCCTGATGACGCAAAAATCACCTTCTTAACGCCATGTTTGACGCAGCTTTGCAAAAGCCCAACCATGCCTGTGATGTTAACGCTTGCATCGTACATAGGATCGGTTACCGATTTTCGAACATCAATCTGCGCGGCATGGTGGTTTAATACGTCCGGTTTTTCCTTTGCAAAGACCAAATCGATCTCAGGCGAGCGAATATCTATCTTATAAAACCGCGCCTTCGGGTTTATATTTTCCTCCTTGCCGCTTGATAGGTTATCAATAACAGCTACTTCATGGCCGGCCTCAATATAGGCGTCTACAATATTAGAGCCGATAAAACCGGCGCCACCGGTTACGATGATCCTCAAAACACATCACCTTCAATAGTCAAAGTTAATAAAGCTAGTTATCTCCAACGATCTAAATTAGTTAAAGGCACCTATAGGGTAGATAAATCCAGTGGTTTCAAGTATAGCTTATTATGGCAATAAATGCATACTTTATACGGCAGAGCAGGCACGAGAGTTAATTTTCTGGATGCTGTTTAATCGCTTGATTTGCCTTTTGGCAATCACATTATTTGGGTATTTCTGGTATAATATTAAAAACGCACCGTAGAGGAGTAATTAAGAGGTGGGCCAAACCCTGATTCTAAGATTAGTGCTTATGCTAACAGCAATATTTGTTATTACCCTGCCTTTTGGTTATTGGAGGGCAGGGGCAGAGAGGCTATCTAGGGATTGGTTCTTAGCCATACATATTCCGGTGCCGATAGTTATTCTGCTGCGGTTGGGCTTCCATTTTGGCTGGTGGGCCCTTCTTTTTACCATCCCGGCTTTTGCTGCCGGGCAATATGCCGGCGCCCGGTCCCGATCGCTTCTTTCTAAAAGGGCTTAAGGCTCGTATTTTTTCCCGCCAAGAAGAAACGAATGCGGGTAGTCAATAAAGTTATCTACTAAACCGTTGCGCACTGGATTTTCAAGAATAAAAGTTGCAGCGCTTACGATCTGCTCCATAGGGAGGGCTTGCTCTCTATAATCAGGTTGCCATACAGGCCCTTTCCGCCCGCCCTTGGCAAGAACATACTCAAACCTAAATCTTAACAAGTTAACAAAATGAGCCACCAAAACGTTTCCCGGCTGGCAAAGGATATGAACATGATCCGGCATTATACAAAATGCAAAAAGCTCATACTCATGAAGAGCGGTTGTCTCAAAAATCAGATAAGCCAGGTTATTGCAGTTGTTTGCTTTACTAAAAAGAGCTTCCTTGTGATAAGCCGTAAGAACTACATGGTATATGAGCGGTAACGTGCTTACATTGTCCCGATCTTCATCTTGCTTTGTCAATAATCGCTTGCTCTCCATGAAATATTACAATAAATTAATCGTATGATGTGCACAACCCCCTTTTAGGGATATTTTTAAAAATTTTTCTTAGGTTTTGGCGGTTAACTGTTGCCTCAATTATTACCCTACCTGGTAACTTCTACAATAAAAATAAAGACATTGGCACTTTAGCACATCTAGGCCAATTAATGGTCCAAAGTTATTCTTGCTCCTCTAGCAGCTTCTTCAAGTACTTCCGGAGCTCGGGTCCAAATTCTTTATTTTGTAAGGCAATTTCAACTGTTGCCTTGATCCAGCTGAGTTGGTTTCCGATGTCGTAGCGCGGGCCGGTAACTTCGAATGCATAGATCTTCTCTTTCTTAAGAAGCCGCTTTAGAGCATCGGTTAGCTGTATCTCACCTCCCAGACCCGGCTCTGTGGCGGCAAGTGCTTTGAAGATACCCGGTGTCAGTACATAGCGGCCTAACATAGCGAGATCAGATGGCGCATCTTTTGGGGAAGGTTTTTCAACCAGATCAATAACCTCGTATAGGTGAGGGCCAATTTTTTTGGCTTCGATTATGCCGTATTTCTTCACTTCTTCGCGTGGTACACGCTCAACGGCAACAACCGTTGAGTTAAACTTCTTGTGGTACTTTATAAGCTCACGTGTGCAGGGGTTATCACTTAAGGTTATAGCATCTCCAAGAAGAACCGCAAAAGGATTATCCCCTATGTGTTTCTCAGCGCACAATACTGCATGCCCTAATCCTGCCGCAATCTTTTGCCTTATATAATGTATATCCGCAAGCTTTGCTATCTCCTCAAGCTCGGCAACTGCATCATGGTCATTTTTCTTTTTTAAAACCGACTCAAGCTCAAAGGACCGGTCAAAATGGTCCTCTATGGCTCTTTTCCCACGGCCAGTAATTATTAAGACGTCGTCTATCCCGGAGGCAACGGCCTCTTCGACCACATACTGGATCGTGGGTTTATCAACCACCGGTATCATCTCTTTTGGCTGCGACTTCGTGATCGGCAGGAAACGGGTCCCCAACCCCGCGGCCGGTATCACGGCTTTGTTTACTTTTTGGCTGCTCTTATTTGCCATCTATATCCTACTCCTCTTAAGAACTTTTTGTTCGATAAATTCCTCCAGCGCCTCTTCCCAATCCCGCATCGGATCGCCGATGGTAAGTTCAAGTGCAAGATTTTTGAGAACTGAGTAAGCTGGCCTTTTTGCCGGGCGGTTTAGAACCTCTGTCGCTATAGGCTCAACTAATACATCGTGCCGTCCGCTGATCTCCAATATCTTCTTAGCAAATCCATACCAGGATACCTCGCCCTTATTAACCATGTGGTATATACCATAATTACCTCTTTTTATAAGTGTTAGCACTGCGCGGGCGACATCGATGGTATAAGTTGGCGAGCCAACCTGGTCATCCACTACCTGAAGTTTGTCTTTCTCATCAGCAAGTCTGAGTATAGTTTTAACAAAGTTCTTTCCGTGCTCCCCATAGAGCCAGGCAATTCTTACAATATAATACCTCTCAAGCAGATGGGATACAAAGTGCTCGCCGGCATACTTTGAGGCTCCGTAGACGCTAAGAGGATTTGGCCGGTCCCATTCCAGATAAGGCGTTGATTTCTCGCCGCCGAACACAAAATCGGTGCTGAAATAAAGCATGGCAGAATTAGATATCTGGCAGGCCAAGGCGATATTTTGGGTCCCTATCGCATTCACCTTATATGCCAATTCAAGATTGGACTCACAACCATCAACATCCGTATAGGCAGCAGCGTGCACTACTAGCTCCGGGCTAACCTCTAGTATTTTCTTTTTGGTTTGCCCAGCATCGGTTATATCAAGGTCATCTATATCTATTCCAACAACCTCATGCTCCTTTGATAAAGTATCCACAAGATCGGTGCCAAGCATTCCCCTAGCACCAGTTACCAATATTCTCAAAGCAAACCTCCCTCAAAAGCAGTACTCCATTATACTTTGATTGATTATAGGTTCTAAAAATTGACACTTGATTATCGATTATCAACCGAACCAAAAATATGTAGAGCTATTTAGCTCTCACTTTCTAACTTTTTCCTCAATAATTTATACAACAAACCTCTAATATATCTGTGACGCTCTGCCAGGTATCACGGTAGTTTTAGAGTAACATACCGGCTACTGAAACTTCAAAGCACGCAGCCAGCGATAGCCTGTAAACAACAAAGCGGCAGAGCCCCAAAAGTGGTAAAAATCTTATGCTTAAGTTATATTAATACTGGTAAATCATTATAGATCAATAATACCGGGGGATAGTTGATGAAAGGCTTGATTTTAAGCGGTGGAACCGGCACTAGGCTTCGGCCCATCACATTTACCAGTGCTAAACAGCTGGTTCCAGTTGCAAACAAACCGATCCTTTTTTATGCCATTGAGACAGTAAGAAACGCTGGCATTAATGATATCGGTATAGTTGTTGGCGATACCAAAGAAGAAGTTAAAAAAGCAGTCGGAGATGGCAGCCAATTTGGAGTCAAGGTAACTTATATCGAGCAGGAAGCCCCGCTTGGGCTTGCCCATGCAGTAAAAATATCTGAAGATTTTATAGAAAATGACAGTTTCGTCATGTTCCTGGGAGACAACCTTATAAAAGATGGAATTAACAGCCTGGTTGACGAATTTCGGATAAATAAGCCAAACTGTCAAATACTTCTTGCAAGCGTTCCAAACCCGCAGCAGTTCGGCGTCGCCGAACTTAATGGCGATGGCCGGATAAAAAGGCTGATTGAAAAACCAAAAGATCCACCATCTGATCTTGCTCTGGTTGGCGTATATATGTTTGACAAAAACATCTTTGAAGCGGTAAATGCGATCAAGCCGTCCTGGAGAAATGAGCTTGAGATTACCGACGCGATTCAATACCTGGTAGATAAAGGGTACGAAGTTCATCCCCATGTCATATCGGGCTGGTGGAAAGATACCGGAAAGCTAGACGACATGCTTGAGGCTAACCGAATTATGCTCGAGGACATCGAGACAAGCATTAGGGGCTCGGTTGATGAGAAGACAAAAATCCACGGCAGAGTCGTGATTGAAGAGGGCGCTGAAATCCTTGATTCCGTAATTCGCGGCCCTGCAGTTATTGGCAAAAACAGTAAGGTAATGCACTCCTATATCGGCCCCTTCACATCGATTCACGATAACGTTACGATAACAAGAAGCGAAATCGAGCACAGTATAATCCTAGCGGAGTGCGTTATCGAGAGTATTGGAAGCCGAATTGAGGATAGTCTTTTAGGTCGAAACGTAAAAGTACATAGAAGCGAACGTAAGCCAAAGGCATATAGATTGATGGTCGGAGATAATAGCGAAGTGGAAGTTTTGTAATTGGAGGTTTAATAGTTGATAGATGGTGTAAAGGTTAAAAGCTTAAGAGTCATCCCTGACGAACGGGGGCGACTAATGGAAATCTTAAGAAACGATGAGGAGTTTTTTGAAAACTTTGGGCAGGTATACATGACTACCACTTATCCAGGGATAATTAAGGCGTGGCACCTGCATAAACTCCAAACAGATAACATTGCGGTAGTAAAAGGAATGCTAAAACTTGCGCTTTATGATGACCGCGACGGCTCCCCTACCAAAGGCGAGCTAAACGAATTCTTTATTGGCGAGCACAATCCGATTTTGGTGCAAGTCCCAAAAAATGTCTATCACGGTTGGAAGTGCATAAGTGAAACCGAAGCCATTGTGATAAATATCCCAACGCATACCTATAACTACAAGGAGCCGGATGAACATCGGCTACCGTATAACACAGAACTTATTCCTTATGACTGGAGCGTAAAGCACGGATAAGGATAGGGTCTAGGAACCGGGGTTCAGGGCAGGCTCTAAAGGGCTGCACTACGATTATTACTTGAATAGCTCAGAAGACAAGAGCATGATTTACACAGGGGGTTCTGATTTGAGAATTATGGTCACCGGTGGGGCTGGGTTTATCGGCTCTAATTTTATCCACTACATGCTTAAAGCTCATCCAGATTATGAGATCGTAAACTTTGATAAACTGACCTATGCGGGGAACTTAAACAACCTGAAGGATATCGAGAACAACCCTCGGTACAGGTTCATCAAAGGAGACATCTGTGATCCTGTAGCGGTGTCGGAGGCTGTAAAAGGTTGCGATGTCGTGATAAACTTCGCAGCGGAGAGCCATGTTGATCGCTCCATAATTTCAGCCAAAGAGTTTATAACCACAAATGTGATGGGCACCCAGGTTCTACTTGAGGCTGTAAGGGAGTTTGACATCCCTAAATACCTGCAAATCAGCACCGATGAAGTTTATGGGAGCATTGAGGTAGGCTCATTTAAGGAAACTGACCGCCTTGAGCCAAGCAGCCCTTACTCAGCAAGCAAGGCGTCTGCAGATTTGTTATGTCACGCTCACTACACAACATTTGGTACACCGATCATTATAACTAGAAGTTCAAACAATTTTGGTCCATACCAGTATCCAGAAAAACTAATACCGCTTTTTGTTACCAATCTGCTCGAGGATATCCCGGTTCCAGTCTATGGGGATGGAATGAACGTTCGCGACTGGTGCTTTGTCGAGGACAACTGCCGTGGTATCGATACCGTCCTTCATAAGGGAGAAATCGGTGAGATATACAATATTGGAGCCGGGAACGAAATGACTAATCTTGCAATAACTGAAACTATACTAAGCCACCTAAGCAAGCCAAAATCTCTGATACGTTTTATTGAAGACCGACTTGGCCACGACCGCAGGTATTCAATAGATACCTCAAAGGTACAGGCTTTGGGCTGGCAGCCCCAATATAACTTTAATGATGCTTTAGATTTAACGATTGAGTGGTATAAAAACAACGAGTGGTGGTGGCGTCCCCTTAAGTAGGGACGTCCCTAAAAAGAAAGAGGAGAGGTTAATGTCGAAAAACCTGGAAACTGTTGCCGGTCTACCGTTGGAACTTGAGGACGCTCGTTTGGTATTTAAAGATGATCTACCGGCTGTCGAGCCAGACATCCGCCATCTACAGGATTTTAAAGAGGTGCTCGCACCCGATTCACCCCTAACCGGCCCTGAAGATGCCTATTTTATGTACCGCGACGTCGGATTCCCAAAAGATAAAGAGATGTTTCGCCAAAAAAATTACCGCTATGATATCACAACGCTCCAAGCCGGAGTGGTCGGTCGCGAATTACTAAAAACCGTTGGGCATTACCATCCGCTTGTTCCTGGAACAAATGTAACCTATCCCGAAGTCTACGAAGTCATAAGCGGGCGCGCCCACTATCTGTGCCAGAAAGTTGATGGCAACAGGGTGTTAGACTTCTTTGTGGTAGAGGCTCTGCCCGGGCAGAAAGTAGTTATCCCTCCGGGATACGGGCACATAACCATCAACCCGGAAGATGAGCCGCTTGTGATGAGTAACGTAACTGCTGATGGCTTTAAATCTATCTATAAGCCGCTTGAGGACTTGCATGGTGGTGCTTTCTATGAACTTGCCAACTTCACGTGGGTTCAAAATAAGAACTACATTATAGAGACAACCCCTATGTGGGCGCAGGCTAACGAAGTGCCCGATTTTGGATTAACTGAATCGGTTCCTCTTTACGTCTCAATAACGCAAAACCCGGAGAAGTTCGATTATCTTGTCAACCCACAAAACTATATGGATACATTTACAAAGGCGTTGAAGATGACGGGAACTTTGTTAGAATAGGGTCCCTGGACCCTATTCTATGCCTTAACAACCAAACTCTTTAACGCTTTCTTTGCTGCTTCGATTGTTTTCTCGATATCTTCATCGGTGTGTGAGAGTGATACGAATGCTGCTTCAAACTGTGATGGGGCAAGATATACTCCCTGCTCCAGCATCGATTTAAAGTACGCGGCATACTTTGCGGTATCGGATGTTTTTGCGCTTTGGTAGTCGTATACCGGCTTGTCGGTAAAGAACATGCAAGATAGCGACCCCACCCGGGTAAACTGTGCATCGACTCCGGCTTCAGAAGCTGCTTCTTTGAGCCCATCGGCAAACTTCTTGCCCTTGCGATCAAGCTCCTCATAGACCTTTGGGTCTTTAAGGATTTTAAGAAGGGTGATGCCGGCGGTCATCGCAATCGGGTTGCCCGAGAGCGTGCCGGCTTGATATACCGAGCCGACTGGTGCGATATGATCCATAATTTCGGCACGACCGCCAAATGCTCCAACTGGGAAGCCGCCGCCGATGATTTTACCCATAGTGGTTAGATCCGGCATAACGTTATAATACGCTTGCGCTCCGCCATAGGATACACGGAAGCCGGTTATAACCTCGTCGAATATCAAGACAACACCGTACTCTTTGGTAATTTTGCGCAAACCCTCAAGAAAACCTTCCCTTGGTGGGATGACTCCTGCGTTTCCGGCCACTGGCTCGATGATCACAGCTGCAATATTCTCATGTTGCTCGCGGATGGTTTTCTCAACTGCCTCAAGGTCGTTATACGGCAGATTGATCGTATCTTGTGCTGCACCCTTAGTAACACCCGGACTATCGGGGAGACCAAGTGTGGTCACTCCTGAGCCAGCCTGCACCAGGAGTGAATCGGAGTGGCCGTGGTAGCATCCTTCAAATTTGATGAACTTAGAGCGGCCGGTGTAGCCGCGCGCCAGGCGGATTGCGCTCATGACCGCCTCGGTGCCCGAGCTTACCATCCTTACCTTCTCAACAGACGGCATGGCATCAACAACCATCTTGGCCATCTCTATCTCAAGCTCGGTCGGCGCACCATAGCTTGTACCATTTTCTATAGCGGCACGCACTGCTTCGTTTATCTCATCGTTAGCATGCCCTAAAATCATCGGCCCCCAGGAGGCAACATAGTCGATATACTCATTGCCATCGACATCGTAGACTTTCGAGCCCTTGGCTCTGGCAATAAAAAGCGGGTTTAAGCCAACCGACTTAAATGCTCTAACAGGGCTATTTACGCCACCGGGGATATACTTTTGAGCCTCAGCAAAAAGCTCCTGAGATTTTTGTGTGTTCATCTATAACCTCCTAATTAAAGCCATCAGCTATCAACACTCAGCAATCAGCTTTTATTTCTTTAGGCTGGCGGCTGATAGCTGATGCCTGGTAGCTATTAGCCAATTATTTAACATCCAGGCGCTGTACATCCGTGACCTTGTTTAGATGCTATCCGTCTTGGCTCATATATACAATACGGTTCTTCAGCAAGATAATCTCCAGTAACTTCGTAGGCACGAGCACGGCAACCGCCGCAGATTCTCTTGAACTCGCAGACGCCGCATTTGCCTTTGAGCTTATCATAATCGCGCAGGTCGGTGAATAGCGGCGATGTCTCCCAAACCTCTTTGAACGTTTGCTCTTTAATGTTGCCTGCGGACTTCTCAAAGTAACCGCACGGTTGGACCTGGCCTACGTGGCTTATAAA
>JAIMBH010000040.1 GCA_023511485.1 Bacillota bacterium
AATACATGGTTTGGAGTATATTTTATATGAGGCAACCAGGGGTTAGTTCGAGTAGATTTTTATATGAGGCAACAGGCCCTGCGCCCCAGCAGCCCGGGTTAGAGAGCAGATCGAATTCCTCCGCGTTTGCTTGGAGCATCTCATCAGCGGCAATCACCCGACCAGTTTTCTATTCTATATTCTTTGAAATTGTTTTATTGTTCAAATAGACAGGAATCTTTGCACCTGATTTTAAAAATTGCCGATATTTTAAGCATCGAGACACAAATGCATGTACTCAAAAACAATTCAAAGGTGGTTATATGGTTAAAAACACTGTCTTGCATTCTGAGGTGCTTGAGCGGATTGCCGATATAAGCGAAGCCGATATAGTTGTTGGTGTCCCAAGTTTTAGAAATGCGGGAACGATCGCACATGTAGTTAAAATTGCCTCCGAGGGCATGACAAAATATTTTCCGGAACTCAAGCCCGTCCTTGTCAACGCTGATGGCGGCTCAGATGACGGTACGAGAGAAGCCGTTCTTTCCGCCAGCACACCAAGACAGGTTGAAAAGATAGTAACCCGATACCGTGGTCCTGCTGGGAAAGGGAGCGCTTTTCAAACTATTTTTGAGATTGCTGATCGCCTTAATGCAAAGGTTTGTATAGTGGTAGACTCCGACCTTAGAAGTATAACGCCTGAGTGGATCAAGCTTTTAGGCGATCCCATCTATCGGTATAACTATGGCTATGTCGCGCCGCACTACTTCAGATATAAATACGATGGCACTATAACCAACTCAATTGCTTACCCGCTAACACGTTCATTATATGGCCAACAGATCCGTCAGCCAATAGGTGGAGATTTTGGTGTAAGTAGGGCTCTCGCAAAGGTTTTCAGCCAGGAGGACATATGGAGCGATGAGAACGTTCATAGATTTGGCATTGATATTTGGATGACTACCATGGCGATAAACGAGGGCTTCAAGGTCTGCCAATCCAGGATGGGGGTTAAGCTCCATGACCCAAAAGACCCCGGGGCGGATTTGGGCCCGATGTTTCGTGAAGTCGTCGGTACGATCTTCAGCCTTATGAGAAAGTACGAGGTTAAATGGAAGGTTGTTAATGAAAGCATGCCGACCTTTATTTATGGTGAGCCAATCAATCTGGAGCCGGAGCAGTTTGCAGTTGACCTTCACAGAATGATTGATCACTTTAACCGGGGCTTTGAGAAAAAAAGGGAACTTCTTGAGAAGATTTTACAACCCAATACTCTAAGCGAGGTCGAGTCGCTTGTCCTGCCACCTAAAGATGTCTTTAATTTTCCGCACGAACTCTGGGTAAAAGTAGTTTACGATTTTGCTGTGGCTTATAACTGGAGCGGTCTTGACCGGCGTGAGGTTTTAGACGCGCTAAGCCCGCTGTACTTTGGACGGACTGGCTCGTTTGTAATTGAGACGGAGGTTATGAACAATACCGAGGCTGAGCAGCAGGTAGAAGAGACCGCCGCGGCCTATGAGAAGCTCAAGCCCTACCTTTTAGAAAACTGGGAAAAACAAAAAGCGGCTACTGGTTTAGGCAACGCCTCCCAAAAGCATCTCATCCAGCAAGATGTTTGACCGATCAAAGACATGGCAATACTGTTATATAGCTCAAATTAATAGATTTAAGATCGAGCTAACAGCCATCAACAATTTTGCTAAGTGCTACTAGCTGGCAGCTACTAATAAGGGTGGATTTATATGCTTTCAATTAGAACAATAACCAGCGAACAGATCCCGATCATCGCAATCGAAGGTGAACTAAAGGCCGCAAACGAGGGCGAAATCATGGAGGCAATTGATTCCGTGCTTACTCCTGGAAGCAACCAGCTGATACTAGACCTGACCGGAATAAGGAGCATTGATGCTGCCGAGATGCAAACCATAATCGAGGCCACGCATAGATCTCTGGGTCAAGGAGGACGGCTCGCTCTTGTGGTTACCGACAAAGATAAGCAAAATGCACTAAGAGAATCGCATGTTGCAGATATCCCCGGAGTCCTTCTTTTTGAAGAAGTTAAAAAGGCGATGGCATTTCTTGGTGAGAGAAGAATAGATATAGCATAAACCTTTACGCTGTTACACTTGCAGCCTCTTCTTTTTGAAGGAGAACAATATCGTCGCCAATAAAAGGATTGTCAACCTTAAGCCCGATCTTGGTATACGTTTCAGGCGGTATGCCGATATCGGCAAGCCACAGGTCCCCTATAAACTTAGCCGCACCAGTTCTTAAAAGGCCTGTTTTTGGAAGACCAAGGGATACAGTTGCATTTGCCCTGATGCAGGAATGATAAACTTGCCCCGTGGTTGCGTCCATACCTGATGGAACATCCAGCGAGACTATCGGCTTCTTTACTTTATTTGCAGCTGCAATAACGCTTGCAAATTCAGAAGATGGAGTCCCTTGAGTCTTGTATCCAAGAAGCGCGTCGATAATAAGGTCGAATTTTCGCAGCCGGGCCAAACCAATATCCGTTGCACTCTCGATTGGCAGCTCCATTGACCTAACTATGTTTAACTGGTTTAATGCAGATTTTTTAAGTGCATCTTCGTGAAGAACCAGTGCAACTGTGATGCTCCCTCCCCAGCCATGAAGGTAGCGCGCTGCAGCTATCCCGCCTGCAGCAATTCTATCGGTACCGGCAAGTACTATAATCTTTTTTTTATCAACCTTTCCACCCAGATACCGCCGGCAGATCCTGGCTAAAGCGTGGCCGGTACTTTCTACTGATTGAACTATCTGTATGCCGTATTGGTAAATAACAAGCCGATTGATCTCGTCCATTTGTTCAGCTGTTACTGAAACCGGTATCTTCATACTTAAAACCCCAAACAATGTCTCCCATAATTCCGTTTAGACATCCGCTTTCAATATCATTTAATACCCATAAAAAGATCAAATAAAAAGCGGCTTCTGAATTACTAAAGCCGCTTTTGATGCGAGTGCAGGCTTAAAAGATAATCTTGTGCCAAGCAATCTCTATCTAAGCAAAGGCACCACAAACACTGCAAGAAAATAAGGGATAGCGATAACAATAATAACAATGGCCGCATACTTAATGGCGGCGTAGCCTACTATACTACCTCTCTCCTGTTCAACCGACTCGTTCGTGGGGCGTTCGACTTCTTTATGTATATGTTCTTCGCGTCTTTCCGGCTCCATATTTGGCCACCTCCACCGGGTTCTTTAGTCCAGGCTCCCCGACTTTACGCTCTTTCATTATCCCCGCACTTTCGCAGTTTAAACAGTGAAGAGTTAGACAGGTTGGCTTGCATGCACAAAAGGTCTAGCTTGCTAATCGCCATTGTTAATTTATAATAGGATGGGCGGGCTACAGCAGCGCCGGCATGGGGGAAGGCTTATGGATTCGGTTATTGAAATCAGAGAGCTTGTAAAGGCGTATGGGGACGTGCGTGCGGTAGATGGCATCTCGCTTGAGGTAAAAAGCGGCGAGGTGTTTGGTATCTTAGGCCCTAACGGTGCGGGCAAGACAACGACTCTTGAAATGGTAGAAGGCCTGCGTCGCCCCGACGGAGGCGTGATCAATATCGATGGGATATCTGTCTGGCCCAACCCAAAGAAGACAAAGCATCTTATTGGCGTGCAGTTGCAGACGACCGCTCTACTTGATTTCCTAACCGTGCAGGAGATAGTGCGCCTATTTGCTTCCTTTTATGGGATCTGGATGGATCGCTCGCGGGTGCTCAGGCTTCTTGAAGAAGTTGCGCTGGAAAAAAAGGCCGGCGCTATGGTCAACCAACTCTCGGGGGGACAACAACAGAGGCTCTCTATAGCCCTTGCCTTGGTAAACGACCCCAAGATTTTGTTTCTTGATGAGCCAACAACAGGGCTTGACCCTCAAGCAAGACGCAAGCTCTGGTCGGTTATTGAGCGGATAAATCGAGAGGGAAAGACGATAGTTCTAACCACGCATTACATGGAGGAGGCCGAGGTGCTATGCAGCAGGGTTGCAGTTATGGACCACGGTCGCATTATTGCGCTTGCTACGCCAGAGGAGCTGATCAGCTCGCTTGATAACGACGCTAGGGTAACCTTTACGGCAAAGCACCAATTTGATATCGCAAAGCTCAAAGAGCTGCCGTCGGTCTGCGATGTATCGCGGGTCGATTCAAGCTATACTTTTTATACCGGGGATGTACAAAAAAGCATAACAGCTTTACTTCGTTTGGCAGAGTTGCAACAGGTTAGGATAGAGAACTTAAGTGTATCTGGCGCCAATCTGGAGGATGTTTTCCTGCACCTCACCGGAAGGGGGCTCCGCGAGCAGTGAGATTTGTCTTTATGATCGTAGCAAATATAAAAATGACCATGCGAAATAAGCAGGCCCTCTTTTTCTTGTTTATCTTTCCAATTCTCTTTATGGTGCTGTTTGGCATGGTTTTTGGGCGCAGCCAGGACGTTGCGAAAATATCTATTGCGGATCTGGATAAAACCTCTTTATCTAAGTCGATAACCAAAAGCCTAGAGAAAGTCGACAAGATCGAGGTCACAAAAGATGGACGTGATAACGCCCTGGAGCAACTCAGGAATGGAAAAGTCGATGCCGTATTGGTGCTCAAGAGAGGATTTGCCGAAGGATTTCCGGAAAGGCCGGCATCTATCGAGCTTTATTATGATCCGTCATCGACACGCTCGCAGATGATGCGGGGAACCGTTGGTGCTGTTCTTGGAGGTATTGAGCGTTCGATGATAAAGACGCCGCCGCTCATTACAGTTAAAAGTAAAAGTATCCAATCGCAACAGCTTGCCTATATAGACTTTTTACTCCCTGGAATCCTGGCCATGTCCTTAATGAATAGCGGGCTCTTTGGATTGGCAAATGCGATGGTCGCAAGGCGTGAAAAAGGCGTGCTTCGCCGTCTCAAACTCACTCCTCTTCCGCTTAGTCAGTTTATCGGAGCAGGAATCATCAATCAACTCATTATCTCGCTTATGCAATCGGCCTTACTCGTGTTGATAGGGCATTTCGTCTTTGGCGTGAAGATAATCGGTGATATCTTGCCTCTTGGAGTCCTAATTATAGTTGGCAGTCTCTGCTTTATAACGATAGGTTTTGTTATCGCAAGCTTTGCTAAGACCGCGGAGTCAGCAGCAACACTTGGTAACATTATCGGGATGCCGATGATGTTTTTGGGCGGCGTTTTCTTCCCGGTGGATAACGTACCTAATTGGGTCAAGCCTATTGTTAAAGCGATGCCATTAAAATATCTGGCTGACCCACTGCGCGCTGTTATGGTGCAGGGCAAAGCGCTGACTGCTGTTCAAAACGACCTGCTGGTTCTTTTCGCATTCACGCTGGTCGCTTTTTTGATTGCACTTAAATTTTTCCGCTGGGAATCGGATAACCGCTAGGCCAGAGAGACGGAAAAATCATTATTTATCCTTCCCCCAGCGTTTCAAAGCAACCCTTTTTGGAGAAAATTATACCGGCTTTAAGTTTCCAGGCTCGGGGGTTAAATGAGAAGGCTTCTTATACTAATTATTTTACTCATCGTGGTTGCATGCGCATCAACACCTGCTCGGGCTGCCCAATTTGCATCAAGAGATAACATAAGAATTCCTTCAGACAGGACTATCAATGATGACTTTTATGTCTCAGGCGGCACCGTTGTTATCGACGGTACCGTCAACGGTGACCTAACTGTTGCAGGCGGCAACATAACGATAAACGGGCCTGTGCACGGCAGTCTTCTTGTTGCGGGTGGCGGTGTCATACTAAACGGAACGGTAGATCGATCTGTTCGAGCTATAAGCGGGGATTTAACGATAAATGGGCAAACGGAGAAAGACCTCGTCGTTGCCGGGGGCAACGTTGATATCTCGTCGGGATCAACGATTGGCCAGGACCTTGTTGTTACCGCCGGGAGTGCCAGGTTGAGTGGAATGGTAGCCAGAAGGCTCTTCGGTACAGGCGGCAATATCACTATCGATGGAGTGGTAGGAGACGACGCGCGCCTTGATGTGAACCAGCTCAGGTTAACAGGCCGTGCCGTCATAAACGGCGATCTTTCCTATACCAGCGAAAACAGGGCAGAAATATCAAGGGGTGCCCGGATAAGAGGCGAGATAACTTTTAATGAGCGGCCGCAGCGCAGGCAGGGCATCTTCCCCCGGATGCTTTCGTTTCTGCTCGCGTTTCTAGCTGCACTGGTTTCCGGCATAGCGCTTCTTGTTTTATTCCCTAGAAGGACGGTTCAAATCGCAAATACCGTTGCCGCTGCTTCCTGGCAAAGTCCACTACTTGGTTTTGCCCTACTTCTTGTTGTTCCGGTGGCGGCAATCTTGCTCTTTATCCTGATAATAACGATACCGCTTGGGATAGCTACCCTTATTCTTTACATCTTTGGTATTTATCTTGCCAAAGTTTTTGTTGGGCTTGCGGTCGGAATGGTGTTGAGCAGATTGTTTAACTTCAAGGCTGGAAACATTCTCGCTTTGTTCATAGGCCTTCTTATTGTCATGCTTTTGGGCCTGATACCTTTTATCGGGCCGGTACTGCGCTTTCTCTATATAATATTCGGCCTCGGAGCGGCGGTTATAGTAATCTATAGGGCAATTGGTGAGCGGAGAGAGGCTATGGGCAAAACCGCTCATTAACCTAAAAACTACCTTAAATTTCTCAAACTTAAATCTCCCCATAAAATTATGGGATTAACTTTTTATTTTTTAACCGCGTATTTTGCTGTTGTCCAAATCGCTTCCTGATTAATCCCTTGACAGCGCTGGGGCCTTATGGAACTTTATGTAAAGATGGGTAGCTGAGCTGCCGATAATAAAATTATTAGCAACGTAAAGCTGAAAACAGAGGTGCGTAAATGGGCAAAAGACCGCGTTTTCTAGCCCTCATGTTAGTCTTAACATTACTTTTTAGCATATTCCCAACTTCTTTCGCGGTAGCAACCACCACACAGGAAAGCAACGAAATACCAGTAAACAAACAGAGCGCAGATAATCCTTCTGGAAACGACCTTATTGTTAAATTCAAACCCTCGACAAACGAGGATACTATTAAAAGGGACCACAAGAGCCTTGGGGCACAAAGAATCGGTGAGATAAAGTCGCGCAAGATCGAGCGGATAAGAATCCCCAAGGGCATCTCAACAAAAGAGGCCATCGCCCGGTATAAGAAGATGCCTGAAGTTGAGTACGTTGAGGAAAACCGCCACCGCAGTCTGCTTGAGGTGCCAAACGATACCAGTTACGCAAGCCAGTGGGCGTTGCCTAAGATAAGTGCGCCGCAAGCCTGGGATGTAACTACCGGAAGTAGCATCATAGTTGCGGTGGTTGATACCGGCGTTGATTATAATCATGAAGACTTAGCTGGGAAGGTCATAGGCGGCTACGATTTTTTCAACGATGATACCGACCCGATGGACGACGTTGGCCACGGCACCCATGTGGCAGGTATCATCGCAGCGGCCACAAATAACGGCCGAGGTATTGCCGGTGTGTCCTGGGGAGCAAAGATACTTGCGGTAAAGGTCATGGATGCTTATGGCGGAGATGACTTTACAATCGCTCAAGGCATAAGATATGCGGCAGATAATGGAGCAAAAATAATAAATCTTAGTTTAGGCGGGTATGGTTACTCGCAAACGCTTGCCGATGCAATATCCTACGCCCAGGGAATGGGCTGCCTTGTTGTTGCGGCAGCCGGAAACGATAGTACAAACGATGTTCTCTATCCGGCGGGAAACCAAAATGTAATCGGTGTATCGGCAACAAACTCAAGCGATGCATCGGCCTCGTTTACCAATTTTGGGGCCTACGTTGACCTTGCGGCACCGGGAGAAAACATCTTAAGCACTATTGTCGGGGGCTACGGGTATAAAAGCGGTACCTCGATGGCAACTCCCCATGTGGCCGGTCTTGCTGCGCTGGTAATGTCCCGCTACCCAGGAGTTAGTGGGTTAAAGCTCGCAAGGATTCTTGAAGAGACGGCAGATGACCTTGGCTCTAGCGGGCGGGATGATTCCTTTGGCTATGGGCGGATTAACGCGGAGCGGGCGGTGAAGACTTCGGTTACAAACCTCGAAGAGTCCGATGCAAATGTGGTCTACACAGGTAACTGGAATACTGTTTCTACCCCTCAGGCAAGCGGTGGTACCCTCAGATATTCTGGAGCCACGGGAGACTCGGCCAGTTTCTCATTCTACGGTACTGGGGTTAGCTGGATTGCGCGCAAGGGAATCGCATCTGGAATAGCTCAAGTGTACATTGACGGTGTGCACCAGGGGAATGTCGATCTTTACCAAAATATTCCGAACGTGACTGATGATTACCAGCAGCCTGTCTATACAAAGGCGGGTCTTGCACTTGGTAACCATGTTATTAAGATTGTGGTGAGCGGGACAAAAAACGCGGCTTCGTCGGGATTGGACGTTAATATCGATGCATTCGATATTATCTCGGGCACCAGCGCTCAGCAGCCGCCACCCCCACCAGCGCCTGCACCAGCGGTAGCGCCGGATACAACTCCCCCAACTCCGCCAACTTGGGTTTTGGCAAGGGCAACTGGGGCTAATTATGTTTACGTTTCTTGGGGTGGTGCAGTAGATAATGTTGGAGTTGGCTCATATCTAATAGAGCGCAAAAAGGGTAGAGGAAGGTTTATCCCGATAGCCTGGACATCGGGAACAGACTTTACCGATAGCAGGTTATCTAAAAGAACCGTTTATTCATATCGCATTTGGGCCAGGGACACCTCGGGCAACATGTCGCTTTGGTCCTCAGGGGTGGCGACGACAAAGACGCTCGCAAGGAATCCAAAGCCACCAAAACCTAAAAAGGTTGTAAAACGGACTGCGAGGAAGACAGTCAAGAAGGTCGGAAAAAGAACCGTAAAAAAGAAGGTAAAAAGGTCGGTAAGAAAATCAAGGATACGCCGCCGATAAAACCGAATGTCAACCCTGGCTTCTGGCTGTAAATTGCGTCGTGGTTAAATCATGCTGCCGCTTTACAACTTCTTTATAGAATTTTATGTAGCCCTCCTCGACCTTGCCAGAGAACGGCTCGCCAAACACAACTTCTATTCTGTATCTGCCGGTTAAAAACAGAATTGTCTTCTTCAATCCGCTTAAATATCCAAAGCCCGGCCTAAATGTTCCGATAATTACCACCGGCAACACCGGTGCACCGGATTTTGCCGCCAGGAAATCGGCTCCCTCCATGAAGCTTTGCAGTTCGCCATTTGGTGATCTTGTCCCCTCAGGAAAGATCGCTATGCTGCGGCCGTTCTTTAGTAAGCCTAAGGAGGCCCTTAGAGCGCTCAACGGCTTTTTTGTATCAATCTGTACGGTGCCAAGCATAGTAATTAACTGGGAGACCACCGGTATATAAATCTCTTTTCTTGCTATGAAGCTTACTGGCATTATGCTTGATCTCAAAGGAATTGCTGCCCCCAGGACAGGTGGGTCAAGGTAGCTTACATGGTTGGAAACAATAACAACCGGTCTGCCAAGCCCGTCTAAGTTCTCAAGACCCTTGACTTTAAACCCTGCAAATGTTCTCAATACGCTCCGAACGATATACCAAGTAACCGCCCAAAGTATGGTGAATGCCATATGCCACCCCCTGCATCTTACAAGATTTCCTGGTCCAAAGCCGGATTAAGTTTGGATCTTTAAAAATCAAAGCTAACTGGCTTTTAGCTCATTGACAAGCTTGTTCTCAAAACCTGTTCGCTTGTTAGAATCGGAAAACATGGCGATAAACGACCTAACTAAGCTGGGGTCAAATTGAGTCCCGGAGCATTTCTTGATCTCGGCCAGGGCATCATCAATTTGAAGCGCCTTTCTGTAGGGCCGATCTGTTGTCATGGCGTCAAAGGTATCTGCAATGGCAATAATTCTTGCCTCAAGTGGGATCTTCTTACCTGCCAACCCGGCCGGATAACCGCTACCATCCCACTTTTCATGGTGAGATATTACCGCAGGGATAATATCACGCATACTGGTTGATTTAAGTATCTGGGCGCTGAGCTCAGGATGGCCTTTTATAATTGATGCTTCTTTGCGTGTTAACTTGCCGGGTTTTTTTTAGGATGCTATCAGGTATACCTATTTTGCCGATGTCATGCAGAATGCCAGCAACCTCGATGCGGTTGACCGCATCTTTATCCAGGCCCAAGTGCTTAGCAAAATTTCCGGCCCAGAAGCTTACACGTTTCGAATGAAGTTTGGTATAAGGGTCTCTGGCATCTACAGCTTTTGCGAGGCTTCTTACCAATTCGGCCAGAACCGACTCTTCGGCCCGCTTAGCGCGCTCCTCGGCACTTAAAACCTCAACTACTTTTGGGTCATAAACAAAAGAGCGGTTTTTACCCTTTAACTTGCTCCAGTATAGGGCACCGTCTGCCGTATGCAGCAGCTCACCCTTGTCCTTTGCAAGCGTTGGATATACGCTAATACCAATTGTTATCGTAATATCGCTATTTGAAAAGGTTTCTAATGAGTTTTTATTAACGGCCTTCCTGATTTTTTCGGCTATCGCATACGCTTTGATCCCATCGGTTTTGGGAAGGATTATACCAAACTCGTCTCCGCTAAGGCGGCAAGCCTCATCATCCTCCCTCATCTCAGCGAGAATAATGTTGCCGATGGCGGCCAGAACTTTATCACCAAAGATAAAACCATTGGTGTTATTAATTTTCATGAAATTATCGATGTCTAATATGAGGAGAGAGCATGGCTTATTAGCTTTAGCCGACTTATGGATTGCTTTATCCAGAGCCTCCTGGAAATAGCGGTGGTTATGAAGACCGGTCAACGGGTCTCGCAGAGCTTTCTCAAATAGAATAGCATTATCTGAAGCAAGCAGATGGTTTCTGTAAACTGATAAGACAGAGACCAGCGCCGACCCGGCGACCAGGAAGTAAATCTCATTGAGCCGCAAATTGCTCAGGTTAAAGAGCAAGACGATCGGTATAACAGTTATGCTTGCGAGTGGCATTATAAAGGTTTGCCAGATATTTGTTTTAAGCGTTTGCTTACCAGTCAGCCCTTTAATGGTGGTCCTATGCCGTTCATTTATGCCTATAAAAACACCCGTAACCTCATCGATGGCTGCGGCAGTAATAAGTATTGCACCAACAACCAGCATGCTTAGCGTGATGTAGTTCATCTGGTATCCAAATATAAAAGCTGGGATGTCGGCAAGCACGCTGCAGGTAAATGCAGATATGAGCAGTATCAACCAGCCCTCGATCTTTCTTTCAAAAAACCTGCCGGAAACAATTAGGATGGAAACCAGTGTTATCCAGTCAAGGACAGGGTAGCTTATCGTCGATATCCTTTGCATTATGCTCATATCCGGCTTTGAGTACCAGCTTGGGGCCAGCACGAATTTATATAGCAAGAGAAGCATTGTAAGAGAGAGCATCGCTATGCTAACAAGAAATTGTTTCTTCTCTGTATCTAAAGGAAGCCTTATTTTCCCTAAGCTGATTATTATCGCAAGCATGATTGGCAGATATGCCAGAGAAAATATATCGGCAAGGTTTGGCGATGGTACATTAGCCGGCCCCCGCGGTACAACGTAAAAAGAGATTGTTATAACGCCGAGTAGCCACAAGAACATACCGAGCGCCATCAATCCCCAGAGCCGGTGGTATGACTTTGAGTTTTGACAGGCCCAGAGGCAGGAGACAAACGCGGCCAATACCGGTATGGTATAAAAAAGAGCATACAAAATATTGGCCAACATAGCGCCTTTAAATGCAGTCATCGGCACCCAAAAGGCTAGGAAGTAGACTAAGGTTGATATTGCCGCCAATTTTAGCGCCGGCTTTTTGCTGTATTTCGCTGGTGATGCCATCGTTGCTATTTTTCTCCTGTATTACGTATTTCAGTGCAAAAGCTGCTTTGAACGGCATATAGATATATTAAGTATCGGTTAAGCGGGTTTTTGGTTTAAATATATGGCTATTGGGTGGGGAGGGCTGGTTGGATTTGGAAAATTAAAAAAGAGCTAGCTTTTGTCCAGCTCTTTTTTAATTTGCGTGCCCCCGGCATGATTCGAACATGCGACACCAGGTTTAGGAAACCTGTGCTCTATCCCCTGAGCTACGAGGGCATAAATCTAATTTTTAACATAATCAGTATAAAATCTATACATAAGCGCGTCAAGGCCGATAAAATTAGTGGGAGGCTACGTTTGCCCTGCTTATTAGGCTGGCCGGTGTTTGACTTTGCCGCTGCTCTCTTCTATCATAATAGCTTAAATACGATAAATAGCTAAACGCAGATGGGAAGAGTACGGTTAGATCAAGGTCAAAGAGAGCCGGGTAAGCTGGGAACCGGTACCGGGTTTAACACGGAAGGCCATCCCGGAGCAGTTGGGTTGAAAGGCGAACGTAGGCCCAGCCGGAGGTACCGTTATCACCGGAGTCATGTGACTCCATAAGGCTATTGACCGTGAGGTCGTAGTGAAAATGGGTGGTAACGCGAGTGGAAGGTGCCTCTCGTCCCGTTGGGACGAGAGGTTTTTGTCTATAAGGCAGGCACTGAGCAAGTCAAAAGGTTTGAAGTCATGCCAGATTTCAGGTTCGACCAATGGACAAATTTATATGCTTCACGGGTGAGCAACATGCGCTCCTCGGAAATTCGTGAAATGATGGCTGTGACCGGGCGTCCGGATATTATCTCTTTTGCCGGCGGACTGCCGGATACCCGCTGCTTTCCGGTTAACCAGATTGTTGAAGCGACCCAGCGGGTTATGCTTCGCGAGGGGGCTGCGGCTCTACAGTACGGCGCATCTGAGGGTTATGAGGCTCTACGGCGGCATATTGTTGATATCATGGCCGAGATAAACGTCGAGCTTGGCGTTGATGACCTCATCATAACTGATGGAGCTCAACAGGCGTTAGAGTTTCTGGGAAAGATATTTATAAGCAAAGGTGATTCAATTATAGTTGAAGGGCCGAGCTATGTGGGAGCACTCCAGGCGTTTTCAGGCTTCGAACCAAATGTTATTGCCATACCGCTTGATGATTCAGGGATGCGTGTAGACATTCTGGCCGATAGACTTAAAGAACTTGCCGTGAGAGGCATACAGCCGAAGTTTCTATATACCGTTCCCAATTTTCACAATCCAGCAGGTTTTACCCTCTCGGCTGAGCGCAGGAAAGAAATCATCGAGCTCTCCATGAAGTACGGTTTTATCATTATTGAAGACGACCCCTATGGGAGGCTGCGCTATGATGGGGTTGAGCAACCGTCGCTTAAATCAATGTATGAAAATGTCATTTATCTGGGGACATTTTCAAAGATCTTTGCGCCTGGTATGCGCCTGGGCTGGGTGGCAGCGCCAAAAGCCATCCTTGAGAAACTCGTCAAGGCAAAAGAGGCAGCAAATCTATGCTCTGGCTCGTTCGCACAGCGGGTGACCGAAGAGTATATGAGTGTCTTTGACTGGCGGCGCAATGTCGAAGTGTTTATCGACCTTTACCGAGAACGGCGCGATGCGATGCTTGCTGCGCTCGAGGAGTATTTTCCTGACGGCTCAACCTGGTCTCGTCCAAGCGGTGGGCTATTCATCTGGGCTACACTTCCTGAAGGGTTAAATTCTGGCGAGATGCTAGCAGAGGCCATCCGGGAGGCTAAAGTCGCCTACGTTCCGGGGCGGGCTTTCTACTATGGTGAGGGTGGTGAAAGCAGCATGCGCTTGAATTTCTCTTATTGCCCGCCGGAGACGATTTATGAGGGGATTAAGCGGCTTGGTGCAGTCATTAAACAACAACTCGCACTTTACAGGTCGTTGCTTAAAGGCTACTCGACCGATAACAAGCCTGCTGGGATTAAAGCACAGGACAAAAAAGAGTAAGTAAAAGCCATATGAATTTGGATATGAATTTGGCTTATGCGGAGAGCTGATTAAAAGTAGCTGATTAATAGTTAGTTTTTGTAAAGCTTAATGCTTAAGAAACGGGGGAGAAAAAAGTGAGGGAGAGAATAGCGGTTCTCATGGGGGGCCGCTCGCTTGAAAGGGATGTGTCTCTTAAAAGCGGTCATCGTGTATATGAGGCGCTCAGGGAAAAAGGTTTTGATGTGATAAAGCTTGACGTAGACGAGAACCTGGTCGACAACCTGAGACAAAATCCGGTTGACCTCGTCTACATAGCGCTTCATGGCAAATATGGCGAAGACGGCACGGTCCAAGAGCTTCTCGAGATAATGGGCATACCTTACACGGGTCCTGGGGTCTATGCCAGCACCGTAAGCTTTGATAAAGCACTCTCTAAAGAGATATTTCAAAGAAAAGGGATACCGACGCCGGACTACTTTACGCTAACTGCTGCAAGTTTTCGCGAGATGGGAGCCGCGGCAGCCCTTGAAAACGTAGTAGAGCGGTTAGGTCTTCCTATAGTTGTTAAGCCTGCATGCCAAGGCTCAGCTTTAGGAATAAAAATAGCGCATAGCAAGGAAGAACTTCCTGGTGCCCTGATTGGCGCCTTAAGCTATGACGACAAGGTTGTTTTGGAAAAATTCATAAAAGGGACTGAGGTAAGCGTAAGCGTTTTGGGCGATCACGAGCCGGAGGCGCTGCCCGTCATCGAGGTTAAGCCGCCGAAGGAATATTTCGATTTTGAGTCGATGTATTCTATGGGGCAGACCGAGTACTTTATCCCGGCAAGGCTTTCTAAGGAACTTACTAAAAAAGTCCAGGATATAGCAGTAGGCGTCCATAAAGTGCTCGACTGCCGCGATGTCTCAAGGATCGATATCATCATAAGCGAAAAAGGAGATCCGTATGTGCTTGAGCTTAATTCCAGCCCTGGGATGACTGAAACGAGCTTGCTGCCGATGGCTGCAGCCGCAAGAGGTCTTGAGTTTTGTGACCTTGTTGAGATGTTGGTTGGTTTTGCACTAAAGCGCAGGCAGAGTGTTTAAAAACAAATAGATCGGGTAGATTGAAAAAAACAGGTTTAGTTTTTAGTAAAGGGGTTGTTGATATGGCAGAAAAAAAACGAGGCGGCGGTTTTGCCAGGTTCATGGCTTTTCTTATTGGTGGCGCAATCGGCGCAATCGGCGCGCTGCTTCTTGCGCCTCGCTCTGGGAAAGAAACTAGGGAAATGCTCAAGGAAAGAGCAGAGGAGCTAGCTGAGGAGGGGCGTAGAAGCTATGAAGAGCAGCGCGGCCGCGTAATCGATATAGCTTCGGAAAAGGGGCGTGAGCTTAGAAGCCGTATTGAAGAGGCAAAGGAACGGCTGATGACAGGAGTGGAATCGGCTTCACAGACAATAAAAGAGAAGATAAGCGGCGGAGCAGAGAAGGCTGAGGAAGCGGCCGAGAAAGTTGAGCAGAAGGCAGGAGAAGAAGCAGAGAAAGCAAGGGCGGAGAAGATAGAGGAGCAGGCAAAAGAAGCCAAAGAAGAGGCTTAAGAATAATTTTTAAGGAGCTGGAGCTAGAGAATTGTAAACTTATTCTTAAAACAGAGTTGACAATTATTGAGGCAAGCAGATGCCCTGTTTATGGGGCATTTTTTTTCTCTATAAGATTAAGCAGCTACATGCCCGTAACAACGAAACTGTCTTGTTTCGCAAATTATCCACGGACTACGAATCAAAAACAACAAAACTGTTTCTTAAGAGACTTGCAGATAAGTAGAGATAGCATAAAATCAAATTATGGGAAGAATTACATTTTGCCGACAGCATTGGGTAAACCCCGAATATCAGAGCGGCTAGGGCATCTTCGACTTAGACTCTTGACATCTGAAAAAAGGGGTATTTATGCGAAGGAAGATAGTGCCAGCCACTGCGAAGAGCCTTGCCCGCACTGGTTTGCGATGTAAGGACTGTATTCGCTGGGAGAGCTTATCCGACAAAGGCGATGTCTCATACAAGCAAAAGCTTAAGGCAGAGCATATGAGCCGAATGATAAAAGAATGGGGTGAATGCGGCAAGATCGTCTACGTGGACAAAGATGCGCTTGCTTACGCCCAATACGGTCCGGCAAAGTTCTGGCCTGGTATAGAGCGTTTTCCTTCTGGTCCAATAAGCGAGGATGCTGTCTTTCTGGCGTGCTTATGTGTTCTTCCCTTTGCACAAGGTAGAGGATTAGGCAGGGTTTTACTGCAAGCGATAGAATCCGGTATGGTTAAGCGAAAGGTGCGTGCCATTGAAACCTTTACAACGAGAGATAGCGACTGCCCTTTGGGGCCGATAGAGTTCTACCTGCAGAATGGTTTTTATATTGTAAGAGATGATCCGCATTTCCCGCTCTTAAGACTCGAGTTAAAAACGCTTGTGGGTTGGCAAATAAATATCCAGTTTGCTCTGGATAAGTTAAAAATTCCGGCTCGGCCTGCCAATGCGCCAGCGCATTCTTCTGTTTAAGTTAAAAATTTGCCGGTGATTGGATGTCATTGAATGTCTGATTTTTTTAAAAAGGCTGCTTCATCCTGGACAGCCGCGCTTATAATCGCCTTTCTGTTAAGCAGCCTATCGGTAATATGGTTCGGCTACTCCTCGTACGATGTAGATGGAGTTCGTTTGGGGTTTAGGATCGAACCCGCCAAGCGTGGTGTGACTGAGCTGTCCATACCACCGTTTGGCGAAATATCTGCATTCACCCATAAGACAAACGTTAGGATAAAAGTTGTTTTAGAGAAGATCTATCCAGTCGAAATAAGTCGGGTTGCCGGGAATATTGACAATAGCAAAGAGCTTGTAGGAAAAATTGAGTTTGAGGGCAAGAAGGCTTTTAAGCAGTTTGTTATCCGGCTTATTGTTTTAGCTGCAATCGGCGGTGCACTCGGTGCAGCGCTGTCGCCGAGAAGACGCGCTTACAAAGCGATAGCAGGTGCGGCTCTCGGGGCGGCCCTAATAAGCACAATCATAGTTTCTACCTACTCGTCCTATGATATAAACGCTTTTAAGCAGCCGAGATATAGCGGAGCGCTTACAGTTGCGCCCTGGGCAACTGAGGACATCGCTAAGCGGCTTGGCGATGTTAAGACTTTTCGGCGGGAGGTTCTAGATGTCGCGCGGAACATCGACAACTTCTATTCTAAGATAGATTCCTGGCAGCCAATCCAGGAAAACACTATTAAGGTTCTGCATGTCTCTGATATTCACAACAACCCGGTGGCAATTGATCTTATTAAACGCGTTGTTAAAGATTTTAGAATCGACCTGGTAATCGACACCGGTGATATAACTGATTTTGGAACACCGGTTGAGGCAAATCTCATCGATGGCATAGCAGGCCTGCCTGTCCCTTACATATTCATCCCCGGAAATCATGACTCTCCGCAGACTGTGTCGTTTTTGCGGGGTGTAAAAAACGTCACGGTTGTCGACGGTAATGTGGTTAGTGTAAAAGGGATAACCATCTTTGGTATTGCAGACCCGGCATCTAGATCGCCCGAACCGACTCCGGTTGATGATCGGGCTATGGCTGAGTTTAAAGCGCAGGTTGCCGACAGTCTTAAATCGCTTCCTGATAAACCTTTAATACTTGCGGTTCATAACCCAAAGGCGGTGCGAGGTCTTTTTGGGAAGGCTCCGATTATCCTTGTTGGGCACACCCACAAGGCCAGTCTTATGGAGAAAAATGGCTTTGTTTTAAACAACGCCGGAACAACCGGTGCTGCAGGCTTTAGAACTTTTCAAGCGCAAGATGGCGTGCCTTACACTTTAAATATTCTGCATATCGACCGCACGAGGAAGGCACTTGTTGCAATTGATAGCCTTGAGGTGACCGGGGCTGAGCGAGAATTTCGCCTTGAGCGAAATTTAATTGAAGGAAAGCCGGCGCTTCGGAACGAATTAGGTACGCTGGGCAGAAAATAAAGAAGTTAAGTGCCGCCGTGCTGCGGATAAGGAATTAATAACTTATTTGGTTAGCATATTAATGGTACGGTGTTGATGTGCAATTATTGCGAAGAATGGCTAAGTTCCTGGTAGAGGTCTATAATAAGTTTAACGAGCACAATGGTTTTCTGCTGGCAGCGGGAATAGCCTTTTTCACTTTTTTCTCTATATTCCCGCTGCTTCTTTTTACTGGTATTGCCTTAGGCTATGTATTGGAGGGTGCAGGCACTCTCGAGAAGGTTTTGGATTACGTCTTTCAAAACCTTCCGACGTTTGCCGATTTTGTTCGGGTCAACATAGAAGCATTGATTAAAGCCAGGTCCAGCGCGGGAATTATAGCGCTGATCGCTCTTTTGTGGTCGGGCACCAACATCTTCGGGAGCCTTGCTCTGGGGTTAAACGCCGTCTATGAGGTAAAGGAGACGAGAAGCTTTGCTGTTCAGAAGCTAATTGCGGTAGGTGTGTTTGTGCTTATCCTGGTGCTACTTTTTGTTTCATTTGGCACTACGACAATCGCTTCAGTATTTAGAGATGAGTTTTTGAGCCTGCTTTTTCCCCAAAGGGTTGTCACGGTCGCATGGACGATCATTACGGCTATCCTTAGCCTTATCTCCACTTTTCTATTATTTTTGGTGGTTTACTGGCTAGTGCCTAATGTTAGGCTTACCCTGGGCCATATCTGGCCTGGAACGCTAACTGCCGGAGTCGCTTGGGAAGCAGGCAAGTATGTATTTGCCGTCTATCTTGATTTGTTTGCCCGCAGAGGCTATGGCTTGGTTTACGGGTCGCTGGCCACAGTTATTTTGCTGATGTTCTGGCTATATATCTCAGCAGTGCTTCTTTTGATTGGGGCTGAGATAAACGTTGCCTACAGACGACGAGCATTGGGTGGTGTTAAAGCTTTTGAGCCGCGAAAAGGTAGCCAAGACAATATCTAATATATTTAATCCCTATTATTTATCTGCCCCATTCTTTTTATTTGTTGCAATCACTACTACAGATAATTTAATGATGGCTTTAGCGTACTGGCTAGTGAGCGCAGTCTTTTTCAGTTTTTTGCCTGTGTGGGATATTGGGCGAAGGGTAAGTAAAGGATTGGTAACAGATCCGCATATCAATAGGCGTGAGGATAGGATAAGGCCGTTTTTATTTTCGCTTTTTTGCGCGGTGGCTGGGCTTGTGGCGGTCTACCTGATTGGGGCTCCGGTAGAGATGAGGGCAATATCCTGGTCGGTTGTAATAATGGGTGTTTTGATTACACTGATAACCATCTTCTGGAAGGTTAGCCTTCATGCGGCCGGGATAACAGCAACTGCTTTCATTTTAACCGTGCTTTATGGACTAGTTGCTCTGCCTGTTGTTGTCTGTGTGCCGGTGGTGTTTTGGGCGAGGTACGTCTTAAATAAGCACACGCCTGCACAACTTGGAGTAGGCAGTGTAATCGCGGTTACAGTCTCTGCCGGGGTGTTTTGGTATTTTGGACTCCTTTAATTCAGCAATTTGCCTATTCACTGCTTCTTGCCTTACATGCATCGATAATGCGCTTCTCAGTAACTATCTCGTCTACCGGAAGGTCATGATCCTCTTTCGGTATCTCCGGGACTATCTGGATCTCAAAGGCCAAAGAGATTCTGGGAACCGATGGGCTGATAGTTTTAAGAAAGCGGTCGTAGTAGCCGCCACCATAGCCTATCCTGTGTCCGCAAACATCAAAAGCAACCCCAGGCACAATTATGAGGTCTATAAGGTCTTGTTCGATATCCCTGCTGTCTTCTTGAGTGGGCTCTGGAATCCCATACTTGTTTTTCTTGAGCGCACTGACATCGTGCACCTCTCTGAGCAATAACCTTTTGGTCTCAGTATCAGTAATCGGCAGAACAACCCTTTTACCCATTCTAAGAGCATCTTCCATTAGATTTTGCGTCGGCACTTCGCTCCCGAATGATGCATAAAACAATATAACACGTGCTTGTCTAAACTTGGGTAGCTCAAGTAATTTCGTTTCAATCTCCAGGGTTTTTTGGGCACGCTCAGCTTCACTTAGCAAATCGCGCTTCCATCTTATAGTCTGTCTTAAAGCTCGTTTCGGCGACATCTTGTCCTTTCCATCAACCGCTATCTTTGCATGCTAAGGCAGTTTGCTGCGCCAAAGTCGGCCTCTTTTTAGTTGAAAGCCTTGCTAAAAAGCGGTTAAATTTAATAGAGCGTTTTTGAAAAGTTAT